>NZ_JAEKNT010000001.1 GCF_016406725.1 Sphaerochaeta sp. S2
GAATAGGCAAGGTCGTATCAACCGTTTTGAAGGAATTGGCTTATTGCTCTGTTATTTTGGATACACGGCATACCTGATCCAATCCACGCTCATATAAGCCTTTCTTATACCTTCAGCTGTTTTCCATGCGACAAAGGATAATGCAGTCTGTCAAAGAGTGGGAAACCTTCCAGTGCATGCTCGACTTCCATGATATAACGATTGATATCATAGTCAACTCTTCGGTGAATACACCGAATACTGGTATCCTCAATATCCACGAGAGCATAGCTAGGTCGAACATCACCATCAAATGAATAGCCTACAGCCCCTGGATTAATGAATCTGATACCATCACGTTGGAAGTCAGCAGGAATATGCGTATGGGCGCTGAAAATCAAGTCCACTTTCTCTTCTGCAAGTTTCTTTGAAAGTCCTGGGGAAAATGGAGTATCCTTGGCAATCCCTTCATTATCATCATAGGGAGTCCCATGACAACAAATGAGAGATACGCCCTCTATCTCCAGCCGTTCCACAGATGGAAGGCTGGAAAGCTTTTCCTTGGCCTTTTGATGCATCCTAATGGAAGTGTATTTCAGAAGTTTCAATATCTGGGCGTCATGTTCACTCTTGACGGGAAATGCCTTGAGATTCTCCAGGTAAACGTCTGTGTTTCCTTTTATCATGACCAAAGGTTTTTGCTCCATAAGCAGATCAAAACAAAGCTGGGGATCAAGTCCCATAACCACCAAATCGCCTAGGAAAATAACCTGGTCAACCTTGGAGGCCTTGGCATCATTTAATACTGCTTCAAATGCACGGATATTACCATGGATATCACCAAGTACAGCTAATCTCACTGCTGCCACCTCCTAAAAGTGTTGTATGAATTTTACCATAGGCCCAATTTGAATTAAACCACGCAGGTATTCAGTTTTGATCAAATTCTTGCTTTAATACGCTTAAATTTGATACATCAACCAACTTCTCGTCAGTAAATCATCAATTACATTACCTTTCACGATGGTTTTGATTCCAGAAGAGGAAGTATCATATTCTGTTGAGCCAGTTGCACACTCTCAAGACCACGTTGGCTTAGGTGCGTGTAAAGATTACTCAATTGTTCACTCGTATGACCAATGGTCATCCTCAGAACATGCTCATCTACGGTACCACGTAGGAGCGTATTGGCCATATGTCTCAATGAGTGGAAGGTAATATTCCTTTCCTGAAGAGTCTTCTTGTCAAAAACACCACTACGCACCAACTCCTGTTGAAAGCGTTCAGAAAAATAATGGCTTGATACAAACGCCCCATGCTTCTTACTCCAGAACACCAGGGTATGTGTATGAGAGAATGGATTCTCCAACGCCAAGGACCTGAGTTCATCACATACAAAAGTAGGGCAGGGTACCATCCTTGTTCTTTTCCCTTTTGGAACCTTCAATCCAGCCCGATCTGCATAAGCTTGGGATATAGTGATCATTCCCTCTCCAATCGCTTCCAAACACAATCCACGCAACTCACCGGCACGCATACCAGTAAGAAGAGCCAAAAGACATGCCAGATAGATTCTTTTTTCACTATGTTCTTTTGCATATTGCATGAATGCAGATAACTCTTGTTCACTGAGTATACCTCGCTCCTTATGCTGTGCAGCAAGCCCCTGTATACTCAGTACTACTGAGGAAGGAACAAGGCCTCTTCTCTGTGCTTCGCGAAGTGCTACGAGTATGGTGGTCATCGCCATATTGATTGTCGTATTACGAATTGCACCTTCTTGTACCAATTCAAGTTGCAGTCGTTCAAGTTCAGCCAATGTTACTCTTGATAGTAGCAGATTCGTGTGGATACGAGGAAATACGTGGTTTTCCAGGAGGTTTAACCGTGTAGCAAGGTAATCGGGAGAAATTGATCCGGGATCCAGTAAATTTCTTCGTTTAGCGTATTCACTTATTTCCCAGGTATAGAAATCCCTAAGATAGCTTACCAGCGTTTGCTCGGTTTCTTCTGAGAAGATTATTCCTGCGTCCAAAGCTTTATAACAGATGCGTATAGCTTCATCCCTTCTCTTGATCGGAGTGGTTTCAAATATCCCCAAGCGTTTTCTCAGCATCTCCACACTCTTCTTGTTTGTCCGTTTTCCAGTCTCCGGATCACGAAATAGTGCGTAGTAATACGTCCTTTCGCCTCGAAATATTCTACATAGGGTAAATGGTGCTGGGCTGGACATTATAGCTCCTCGTATTCATTGTTTGTTCAATTATCTGTTCAATCCATCAAAAATGGTCAATTTTTGATTCACTATTAAAAACGATACATATTGTGTCTTTATAATACTTTATAATTTATATTATGTCTATCTAATAAAGTAGTACTACTTACTGTATCACAGTAAGTAGCATTTATTACTATATATTTTTATTTATTGTATAATTATTGCTTATGTTTTGTATATGCATAATATACGTTTTATTTGTAATTATAATTTTTACTTTTACAATTACATTTTCTATTCTTATAATTATATTTTATACATACATTTGTTTTATTTTATATATTTTTAAATCAGATTTACATTTTTTTATCGTTTTTACGTTCTTTTTATAATTTAATATATCTTTTTACAATTTTATTATTTATTTTAATTTCTTTAATTTATGTTATTTATATTTAATTTCATATTTTTGTTTCTTATTCTGACAGTTTTGTATTTTTTTGTTTTTTTAAAAACTAACGTAGTATCCTACCTACCTGAACTATTGTGATATACAGCTGGTAAGTATTTCTTCATTAAAAGTTGATCCCGAAATAAGAATTCGTGTTCGTAATAAAGACAAATAAAAAACCACCAGGAAGCTTTTTCCTGATGGTCATTGATATAAAGAACTGAATTAATATTGTAGTTGTTTCAATTCGCGCCGTGTATCACGGTTCAAATCTCTTTCCTTTACCACAGCACGCTTGTCGTGCAACTGTTTTCCTCTACATAGGGAGATCTGTACTTTTACAAGATTTCCTTTTAGGTAGATGGAGGTAGGTACCAAGGTGAACCCTTTCTCATCTACTTTCCGCTTAAACTTCTTAATCTCTGCCTTATGGGCAAGAAGCCTGCGATTACGATTTGGTACATGGTTGTTGATATTGCCATGGGTGTATGGTTGTATAGTAAGACCTACCAGGGTTAGCCCTTGCTTATCGATTGTCACATAGCTGTCAGAAAAGCTGAAACGCCCATCTCTTATGGATTTCACCTCTGTACCTGCAAGCGATATACCACACTCGAGATCTTCTATAACCTCATAGTTGAAGTAGGCCTTTTTGTTCTTCTGGAGAAGTTTGAATTTGTTTCTATCTTGTTTCATCTATTCATACCAAGCAACACGGAATCCAATTTGGTCCCCACAAGCATCACTTTCAATAACACCGACCGTGTGTTCGGTGATTGTCTGGGGATCATTCAAGTAACTGCCACCTTTCACAACTGGTTGCATATCAAGAGAGAACGCTTCATGTAAGGCGAGGCTCTCCTGGTAACCGGTTATCCGGGAAAGGGGAATATAGGGCGTCTGCGTAAGTTCCCAGACACCTCCCATAAGCGATACGGGACCGCCACTGATATCTGGAGAAGGGGAAAGAGACGTTGTATAGTTTAAATCATTCTGCTGAAGGGCGGCAAGACTCCACATTGCCTCAGTGGGAAGGAAAACCTCTTTTCCCGTTTTTTCACTCAACCAAGTACAGAATGCTTGTGCAGCATGATAACTTACATTGAAAACAGGACGACTTGTAACAAACACCGATGAGATGGTCATACCTTCCAAATATGAGTCATCCACCAAACCCTTGCTCATCAACTCATCCTTATTACTCTTTTCCCAATAGGGATTGTCTTCAAGGAATAACGCCCACTGGTACTGGCTGATCTCTGTTGCTCCAAGTACGAAGGAAGGAACATCCACAGATACCCCGGCCTCATGTATCTCGGGATACTGGGAGGCTGTTTCCCTGCCCATGACAAAGGAGGTTGAAGGGTAGGCAAAGCCGGCAAGCTGCAGATCACCATAAGAGAGTGATCTCTTTTCAGGGGAAATAGTGGGGACACTGGAAGCAAGGCCCAATCGTGTACCTGCATTGCTGGTATTCACTACTTGTTCAGCAATAGTGAGCAGTTCAAACATGGAATCACTCATCTCCACTGTTTCAAGCGCATCCTTGGCCTCAAGAAGCATAGCCTCATTGCTGATAAAGCGAAGCGCAGTTTCAATGGTTTCTTGCTTGGTATTCTGGTCAAATCCAAGCGCCTCAAGGTCATGGATCAGATTTGAAAATAGTGGACGAATGCGGGTAACCTCGTCATAACTGAGTATGGCACTTGCATCAGCAATTTCCTGCAGGTTGAATCTATTGATAGCCTTCTTGCTATCCTCATCCAAAGAGAGGGTAGGGAGTGGAGTTTCCGTCGTACGGTGAAAAAGCCAGGTCAAAAAGACAGGATGGTCTACCTCCAATGTATAGGAAGCGTAGGGAATACCTCCCTTCATCAATTCTACCTTGTGGTTTCCACTCTCAATAAAATACTGATAACCAGTCACTCCAACGTATGAGCCATCAACAACTACTCCGCTCTCACTGAGTTGCCCACGGAATGTGACGTATCGTCCTCCCTTGGTGATTCCAGGGAAGAAGGCAATGAAAAAGATTGCCGCTGCCAGGATAATGATAAGGAGTATCAGGATAAGAACACCTGGCCTCAGGCCCAGAACATGTGGCAGCTGAACCTGATCAACCTCAGGCAGTTCGATTCGTCGTTTCATACACGATAAGGTATCTTTCTGGTGTTCTCTTGTCAACTGAACTCTATTGTGATAGCTTGCTTCCTATGGAATCATTATTGGGTTTTCTTGAAAAACATACGATACGCATACTCACTCATCGCAAGGCAGTGAAAGCCTATGAGATGTCCCAGAAGACAAAACGCACGTTTATTGGTGAAGTAAAAGGCTGGGTCGATGCCCTGGTATTTGCGGTATTTGCGGTATTACTCATCAACCAATATATCTTCCAACTCTTCGTCATACCATCCCCCTCCATGGTGTCAACACTCAATATCGGGGACAGGGTATTTGTAAGCAAAACCATTTATGGTATTGAAGTATATCCTGGTGGTCCGAAGATCTTCTCGGCAAACAGACAAGTACAACGTGATGATATCATTACCTTCTACAATCCTGAATATGATTCAAAAGGACCATTTTTTGATGTACTCTCCCAGATTATC
>NZ_JAEKNT010000002.1 GCF_016406725.1 Sphaerochaeta sp. S2
ATCTCGGCCAGCTTGAAGAATGCCCTGACCGAATCCACAAGGAATGGAACATATACAGCATTATAGCGAATTGCCTCAAATCCTGGGTTATGGATTATGGGAGAGGAGGTATGGCTGACCGGATTGCCGATGATTCCATAGATATGGGTCTTGGCGTCTAGCTTGTCAGCGCGGTACAGCTCACTCATGCTTTGGGCACTGAGGTGGCCAGGAGCTGCTTGGCTGTCCGAACAAAAGCTCAGCAAGGAGCCGCACTTCTTGTAGAGGATACGAGTACAGACCCCGTAGGGACCCATGCCGATTACAATTTTTTCTGTAAGGCTGGAAAGTTCCTGTTGGACCCTGAAAAGGGTAATGACATCCATCATATTCCCAGGGGTGACAGCCACCTTGGGGATATCCCCCTTGGCTGCCAACTTATGGATTCTCCCAAAAAGATCTGCAGGCACACATTCAAAATTATGGTAGCTCCTGATAATCCGTATGCCACGTGTTCGAAGCATATTCTCCAGGTCCACCTTTTGTTCAAAGAGAGGATCCTTGAACTTCAGGTCGCTCTTCTTGACGTCGTCCTCGATATCTACATAGGTAAAATCGCCTTTTGCCGCCTCATAGAGAAGTTGCAACCGTTGTTTTTCGGGCAGGCTGCACATTCCGCCGTCTATTTTTCGGCGCATGGTCAACATTACTGGAAGGTCAACGGTGGAAGGAAAAGAGGATGCAATCTTCTGTTCTTCGGGAAGTAAATGGTCGAGCCGCAGTTCTGCGAGTGCAATCCACTGTCGGTTGCGTTCCACCAAAGCCCGGTTCTCCTCCAAGGTCGAGCCGGTAAGAGTTAGGCAAAGCACTGTAAACCTCCTGGATTCTGGTGGATTGTCACCGAACACACGCTTGTGTTAAGGTAATCATACCGTCAAACACCGGGCTTTTCAACACCCGTTTCAGTATAAGGAGAGAGAGTGTGGCAACCTTACAAGTCCAACGTGTACACCTGGCTTTTGGGGACAGGGATATCCTGAAGGATGTTTCCTTTACCCTGAATGAACAAAGCAGGAGTGCACTGGCAGGAGGAAATGGCAGCGGCAAGTCTACATTGCTGAAGGTGATCAGTGCTCAGATGAGTGCCGATGACCTGCAGGTTTCCACCTCCAAGAATTTGAGAATCTCCTACCTTCCCCAAAGTGATATCGTCTTCAATGCAGGAACCGTCTACCAGGAAGTGGAGAAAGCGTTCTCCAGGTTCCAGGAACTGAGCAGGGAACAACATGCAATTGAAACCCAGCTTGCTGACAGCAATCCTACTGTTTCCACTGAATCTCTTCTGCACCGCTTGGCAGAAATACAGGAATATCTGCTCGCACAAGGATATTTCTCGCGCAAGCAGACCATTGAACAGGTTCTCCTTGGTCTTGGATTCACCATGGCAGACATGAATCGTCTTTGCAGCGAGTTCTCAGGTGGATGGCAGATGCGTATTGCCCTGGCAAAAATCCTGGTTGAGAATCCTGATATCATGTTGCTCGATGAACCGACGAACTACCTCGATATCGAGGCCATCTACTGGCTGAAGAACTATCTGAAGGTCTACGAAGGTGGATTGATGATTGTCAGCCACGACCAAGGATTTCTCGATGAGACGGTCAGGGAGGTCTATGAGCTGTTTGGGGGAACACTTAAACGCTATAGCGGAAACTACAGTGATTACATCAAGCAACGTGAGCTGGAGATAAAACAACTGGAAGCTGCGTATAAACTTCAACAGGATCAGCTGCAGAAGACTGAGCAATTCATTGAAAAGTTCCGCTACAAGGCAACAAAGAGCAAACAGGTACAAAGCAGGATAAAGATGCTGGAGAAATTGGAATTGGTGGAGGTACCTTCCCACCTGAAGCAGCTTTCTTTCTCCTTCCCCCCTGCCCCGCACAGTGGCAATGATGTCATCATCATTGACCACCTTAGCAAACGCTATGGGCAACAGGTCATCTTTGAGGATTTCTCGTTTCTTGCAAGCAAGGGGGAACGAATTGCGGTTACCGGAAAGAACGGTGCTGGAAAATCGACTCTCTTGAGAATGCTCAGTGGACATGACAGTGAATATGAGGGGACAATCAGACTGGGAAGCGGTGTAAGTATCGGGTACTTCGCCCAGGACACAGAAAAGACGCTCAATCCCAAGAATACCGTATTGGAAGAGGTCTCCAATGTCGCTGCAACCAATGACCTCCCAAAACTGCGCACCTACCTGGGATCATTCCTGTTCAGTGGGGATGATGTATTCAAATCGGTTTCCGTATTGAGCGGAGGGGAGCGAAGCCGGCTTGCATTGCTCAAGATCCTCCTTCATCCGGTCAATCTGCTGATCCTCGATGAACCCACCAACCATCTGGACATCAACGCAAAGGAAATGTTGCTGGAGGCACTGAAGCAGTATGACGGTACCATGATCTTTGTCAGCCATGATGCATATTTCATTGAACACATTGCCTCAAAGATTCTCTACCTTACAAATGACAATCCCCCTGAGCTTTTTGAAGGAGACTACTCCTATTTTTCCTACAAGCTGGAACAGAAGGAAAAGGTAGAGAAACAGAGTTCCCCAACCATCCAAAGCGAGAGCAAGCAAGCACGCTCGTACAAGGAAGCAAACAGGATGAGGAATCGGCTTGGCACGCTGCAACGCCAAAGCGAAAAGCTTCTGGAAAACCATGAGAAACTGGAGGCATCAATCGCCTTGGTGGAAGCTGAAATGGCGAAGGAAGAGAATTACAGTGACGCCCAGACCATCACCAGTCTGGTGAAAAAGAAGGAAACACTCAGCGAGCAGTTGCACGCTGAGGAGCATGCTTGGCTTGAGCTGAGCGAAGAAATAGAGGAGCTGGAGGCAGAAATTGGCTGATTTTGCTGCACTACTACCGTCTATGATACTGGCAAGTGGATCAGTGGCGCGAAAGGCTTTGCTCGAATCACTTGGAGTGACCGTGAAGGTATTCAAAACCGGGTGCGATGAAACCCACGACGAAACTGATCCGGCAATAGTCACAGAGTTGCTTGCAAACCGAAAACTGGCATCCTTTCAGGATACTCACCCAGTTTATGAGATACCCGTTCTCTGCTGTGATACCATGATCTCCTTCCAGGGCTCCCTGATCGGAAAGCCCAAGGACAGACAGGAAGCTTTCTCCCAACTTTCCCTCTTTGATGGAAAGAAGCATGAAGTGCACTCAGGATGGGCCCTGTGGTATCAAGAAAAGGTATTCAGCGGATCAGATCTGGCAGTGGTTTCCTTTAAAAACCTTGGTCCAGACAGAATTGCCTCTTATCTGGAAACAGAGGAATGGAAAGGAGCAGCTGGCTCCTATCGTCTCCAGGGAGCTGGCCGGAACTTGGTTGAAAGAATCGATGGTGATGAAGCTACTGTTATAGGCTTGCCATTGTTACAAATTTCTGAAATACTGGGTTCACCTTTGTCCGTATAGTGACAGAGGAATCTCCACCCTAGAGGTGAGTAATAGTAGAAGGGTGACGCACAAATCAAGGCCAATAGGTCGATTGTGTTGTCAGACAGGAGGATTATGTCCGTAGTAACCATGAAGAGCCTGCTCGAGTCAGGCGTACATTTCGGCCACCAGACAAAAAGGTGGAACCCCAAGATGGCCCGTTTCATTTTCAGCCAGAGAAACGGCATCCATATCATTGACCTGCAGAAAACATCTGCCTGCATCGTAGAAGCATATGACGCTGTACGTGCAATTGTTAAGCAGGGCAAGCCTATTCTGTTCGTAGGAACCAAGAAACAGGCCCAGCAGGCTATTGAAGCTGAAGCAAAGCGCTGTGGCATGCCTTACATCAACAACCGTTGGCTCGGTGGAATGCTGACCAACTTCTCAACCATCAAGAAGTCCATCGCAACACTCAAGAAGATTGAAAAGATGGAAATCGATGGTACTTTTGAATCCCTTACCAAGAAAGAAGTCTCCTTGCTTACCAAGCAGAAGGCAAAACTGGAAAAGAACCTTGGCGGTATCAAGGACATGAAAGAGCTCCCAGGAGCCCTCTTCATTATCGATACCAAGAAGGAAGCTATCGCTGTCACTGAGGCAAAGCGCCTGGGTATCCCTGTTATTGCAGTCGTCGATACCAACTGTGACCCTACTGATATCACCTACCCCATCCCCGGAAACGATGACGCCATCCGTGCCAAGCCGATTCCTCATCCTGTTTGCTTCCTTGTACGAGCGTGC
>NZ_JAEKNT010000003.1 GCF_016406725.1 Sphaerochaeta sp. S2
GGGGAAACCCCACTCCCTTGATAAGGTCTACCCATGAAACAAAAGAAGCTAAACGGGCGGTTGCCCTTCAGTGAAGGTTACCTATACATTTTGCCTTGGGCCATTGGATTCCTTGTATTTGGGGCATATCCGCTCTTGGCATCGCTCACGTATTCCTTCACCAATTTTTCCATGTTCAATACACCAAAGTTCATTGGTCTGGATAACTACATATACATGTTCACAAGCGATAGAGAATTTTTCCCCTCGCTTTTCGTGACCTTTAAGTATGTACTGTTTTCAGTACCGATGAAGATAATATCAGCTTTGTTTTTTGCAATGTTGCTCAATCGAAGCATCAAATTTATCAATGTATTCACCACGGTGTACTATTTGCCTTCCATCTTGGGGGCAAGTGTCTCCATATCCATCTTGTGGCGATTCATGTTTTCTCTCACTGGTCTGGTAAATACTGTTCTTGGGAAGATTGGAATTCCAGCAATTCCTTTCCTGGAACATCCCAAATATGCATTGTTCACTATCAGCTTGCTGGTGGTTTGGTCTTTCGGATCCTCGATGGTTATCTTTCTAGCAGGGTTGAAGCAGATTCCCAAAGAACTGTATGAGGCGTGTCGCATCGATGGGGCGTCAAAAACGAAAGAGTTCTTTGCTATCACCCTTCCCTTGATCACTCCATCATTGTTCTTCAACCTCATCATGCAATTGATCAACTCTTTCCAGTCTTTCACCAGTGCCTTTGTCATCACTCATGGAGGGCCGATGGGGTCAACCTATCTCTATATGATGAAGCTGTACGATGAGGCTTTCGCCAATTTCAAGATGGGCTATGCATCAGCGCTTTCCTGGTTCTTGTTCGTCATCATCCTTATTGCAACGATGTTTGTGTTCAAGAAGTCGAACAAGCACGTGTACTACATGGAATAGGGGAGAAAGAGATGAAAACAAAAACGAAACGAGGTAATCTCACTATTTATGTGTTTCTTACCTTGATGGGCATCATCATGGTGTATCCCCTTATCTGGCTTTTCTTCAGTTCCTTCAAATCCAATAAGGAAATCTTTAGTGGATTGGGTATGCTCCCAAAGATATGGAATTTCTCTGGTTATATTGATGGTTGGGCAGGTACAGGCCAATTTTCTTTTGGGCATTTTATGCTCAATACGTTTAAGATGGTACTTCCTACAGTGCTTGTTACCATGGTTTCTTCTACCTTTGTTGCATATGGGTTTGCTCGGTTTGAGTTCAAACTGAAACCGCTTCTCTTTGCTTTGATGCTTTCCACCATGATGCTTCCAAATGCAGTCCTGATTATCCCCCGGTATTTGTTGTTCAGGGATTTTGGATGGCTCGATTCCTACAAGCCATTCATCATTCCACAGTTGTTTGCATTCACTGCTTTCTTCAATTACATGATGATCCAGTTTATTCGTGGAATCCCGAGAGAGCTTGATGAATCGGCAAAGATTGATGGTCTTGGCTCGCTGCGAACATTGGTCTTGGTTATTCTTCCCCTCTGTAAGTCAGCTCTGTTTTCAGTGTTCATCTTTCAGTTCATGTGGACTTGGAATGACTTCTTCAATCCATTGATCTATATTAATAGTGTCGCCAACTATCCGGTAGCCTTGGCGCTTCGTATGTCCATCGATGCCCAGGCAGCAATCGAATGGAATAAGATTCTAGCCATGTCGTTTGTTTCAATTATTCCCATTGTGGCTTTATTCTTTTCTGCTCAGAAGTACTTTGTGGAGGGGATATCCACGACCGGCCTAAAGGGGTAAGCAATGCAAGAAAAACCAAATATTTTGATGATTTTTACCGATCAACAGCGGTGGGATACGCTTGCCTCCTATGGTAATACAGAAATAAAGACCCCTAATCTTGATCGCTTAGCCCAAGAGGGAGCGTTGTTCGATACTGCTGTGACCCCTTGTCCCCTTTGCATGCCTGCACGTGCTTCGGTCATGACTGGAAAGACAAACTCTGCTCTTGGGTGTATGGAAAATATCTATCCGAGAGATGTCGACAACCGAGAAACCATTGCAGGAATTCTCTCTCAGGAGGGTTACCATTGCCAGGCTATTGGGAAAATGCATTTTTCCGATACACCCTATGCTGAGAGTTATGGCATGGATCATATGATTCTCTCAGAGGAAACGCGTGGTGTAAGAACTGCAAGTTCTCAAAAAAGCGTAGTACTTGATGATTACGACAAGTTCCTTGAGGAACACCATGCCTGGGGTTGGGATAAGCCAACTGAGATTGGCTACAATGAGATAAAACCACTACAAGCTCCTCTCCCCAAGGAATTGCACGTCACGCAGTGGTGCGGGGATAGAAGCGTCCAATGGTTGCAACAAGAACGGCCCAAAGACAAGCCGTTCTTCCTTTGGACTTCTTTCGTAAAGCCTCATGTTCCGTATGATTGCCCACAACATCTGCTTGATCTCTATGATCCAGAATCCTTGGAAGATCCTTGGACTTCCTCAGAGGATGGGTGTGCTGAGTATCCCTATTTTGATTCCTATAGGGAAGGAAAGGAATTTGATCTCTACTCAGAGAAAGCGATCAAACGCGCGAAGGCATATTACTATGCGAATATTACGTTCATTGATGAACAAGTGGGCAGGATCCTTGATACCCTCGAGCAGGAAGGACTGGCTGAATCCACATTGGTGGTTTTTACCTCAGATCATGGTGATTTGATGGGAGACCATCATCTTTGGTATAAATGCTTTGGTTTTGAAGGAAGTCTAAGAGTTCCTCTTCTTGTGCGATGGCCAAAGAAAATTGCTGAAGGAACTCGATATACAGGGCTTGCATCCTTGCTCGACCTGTTTCCTACATTGCTTAGTGCTGCTGGTGTTGATGATGCCCAGTATAAGCGTCCTGGAAAAGATCTCATGACGCTACTTTCTGGCGAGAATCAGCATGAAGCAGTCTTGAGTGAGGTGATGTTTCCTCCTTATACGATGTGTCATGTACGTACCAACCGCTATAAGTATCTCTTTTACCAAAACGGTGGATTTGAGCAACTCTTTAATGTCGAGGATGATCCAAAAGAACTGAGGAACCTTGCGTCTAATCCTGCTTATGCTGATGTCAAGCAAGAGATGAAACAGTGGGCCGAGACCTACATCCAGGAACAAGGAGGGGAAGATTTTCATCTTGATGCAGAGAATCATCTTAGAAGTGAGCCATACCAGGCACATAGGGAGTCTCAGGAACGACCCTTTTCCCGGATGCCATGGGATCTTAGATTGCCTCCTTCTTTCTGCAAGAATCCAGGGCACTTCTATGAGGATGCGAACGCTGATTGGTTGGATGTATTGATCAAAAATGCATTCTGATTAATGTTCATTGACGCTTGCAATAGTCAGCTTCTGTCCCCTATGCTTTGCCTAAGGGGGAACCAGAAATGATGTTACTACATACATGTGACCGATGTACTCAGGAAGCGGACCATCATATTGAGAAAGCTGATAAAACGGTGCTGCATCTCTGTTGGGATTGTTATAATGCCTATCTCTGTGAACGGATGGGGTTGGATGTTGCCAAATATGCTCATCCAAAGACCATTGCAGTGGAAGGACAGCGTTTCAAGGTAAAGGCAGAGGTTTATCATGATGGTGTTATTTATTATGCCTACAAGGGGAGGCAGGATGCCTTGCAAACAATTTCCTTCAATGCACCTTTTGAGCTGGATGCAAAGCTTGCCATGGAAGAACTGAAACAACGAATTGCCAAGTTGTTAATTCCTCCCACCATGTTGGAGGATGATTTTCTATCACCCAAGGGTGTGATAGGAGTTGAGTATGATGAGGATACATACGATGATATGGCATTCATCATTGACGGTAAAAGGTATGATTCAGAGGAATTCCTGGATTTTCTGGAGAACTACCGTGGTTCAAATCTACTCTATATTGCGGAACCAAGATTACCATCTTTGGAGGCCCAGTGGTTTGGCAAGGAAGAGCATCTAATACCAAACATAGACGATGAGAATAATAAATAGGTTTTCAGATGGGTAAATCTCTACTGACGCTTCTGCAGGAATCCAACAAGGATTCCTTGATTGATTTTCTCATGCAGGAAGCTGAAAAAGATGCTTCTCTTGCAAGACGTTTACATATTGCATTCGGTGAGGAAACGATCTCACCGAATGTTGATGTGATACGTAATTTATTACAAGAATCCCTTACTGATCTCGAGTATGACAGCTATGATGATCTTGGCTTTAGCCAGGAAAGCGAGCAATTCCTTGACAGCTACTTCCATGACATCGAGGTAGCTATTGCACACACGCAGTTTTCCTACGCAATCCAACTTTGTCTCTTGTTGGATGAAACTCTTCCGCTACTACAGCATATGGATTACCAATACGAAATGCTCTATGAGAGGCTGAAGCAATGCTGCAATGCAATTGCTGATGCTGTTATTCCTTTTCCAGATAAGCAATCACTATATGCTCTTCTCTCAGAATATGACAATTTGACGCCAACAAGAATACGGCTAATGACTGCTATGATAACTGAAGATAAGCAAGCAAAGCAGCTTCGTGAGATGATTGTAGAGGAGGGGAGTGAAGTAGAGGAACTTACCTACGGGCTTCTCCTTCGCTCATCGAGCAAAGAAGAGCAACGCCAATATCTATTGGATCATGGATATGAACCAGAATTCTGGAAGCTTTCCATTGAAAAGGCTATACAGGAAGAGCGCAAGAATGAAGCAATTGAGTTGGCTCAGGAAGCAAATAAACGGTTCAAGTACAGTCATATATTCTCAGAGCATCTTCTCAAACTCTATAAGGAGATGGGGAATCGTCAAGGTGCACTTGATGCTGCTTTTGACTTGATCATAAAAGGTGAATCTCATTATGTCACTGAACTCAAGGCACTCAGCACGCCAGACTCCTGGAAAACTACCCTTGAGTTGCTCTGTGATGCAATGGAAGGTAAATCATTCCATGTGGTTAGGTTCCTGCCTGAACTTCTGATCGAGGAAGGCAACTATGAGAGAATGCTATGGTATGTGAAGCAATTTCCCAAGGAATCTCTTCGTTATTATAAGTATTTGGTCCCAACATATGCTGCTGAGTTGATAGAACTTATTGTTCAGCAGAGTCTTCATATGGTGAGTGAAGAGAGTTCAAGATATGCATTTACCGAGCTTGCAAAAACACTGCAAGTACTGAAATCCATTGGTGGAGAAAAAGAGATGCAATATTGCATCGACGTCTTGTTAGAGCAATATCCTAGAAAAATGATGCTGAAACAAGAGCTTAGGAAAGCTGGTTTGTTGTAGAAACTTATGGAACACGAAGATAGTGATAGGATAAGTTGACCATATGCAAATAAGATGACAGCTTGGTATTCCTTCATGAGATATTTCCGCAGTACCGGGAAATCATCTACAACTATGACTTTGGCGATTTTTGGATAGCCCATATCCGTCTCCATGAAATTGTTGATGACTACGATAAGAATCATCCAGTGTGTCTGGACTGGGAGGGAGAAGCTCCACCAGAGGACGTTGGGGGAAGATACGGATATGCTGAGTTGTTAGAAATACTAAGCAACCCAGAAGATCCTGAATATAAAGGCAAAATGGAATGGTATAGAGGAAGTAATCATCAATTGTTCGACTTGGAGCATGTGAATAGATGTTTACGACACTGGTAGGAAGATACTTGAATCTCAGAGGGGCAGAATGGTTAAAGCACAAGAGAAGTTCTTGAAATGCATGTCAAAGCTGCCAGTGATAAAGCAAAATACCATCACATACCAAAGTTCGTGAGGTCCCGCATTTATTGCCTGGTGATGTGTGTAATTTGCACCCGAGCGGGTATAAAATATGCTTTACTGAGTTAATATATACCTGAACGGGTGTAATATTTGATTATATTTGGTCTTTCTATCCGCCAAGTATTTATCTAGGATTTCTCTCCCTAGGGGGCTTGCTTCCTTGCACATGAGTTTGCTACCACGGTATGATTGACTCCGTTGGAGGCATTATTGTGGCAACAAAGCAGAAGAAACTTGGAACCTTTGACAGTGTACACCTCTTGATCGGGGGAATGATCGGCAGTGCCATCTTCTCTCTTTCTGGAATGACCATTCTTAGTGCAGGACCGTCGGCGATTATTTCCTGGGTTCTTGGTGCGCTCATCTTGCTTGCCTATGGCTTGCAGACAGCAGAGCTTGCCTCACGCTATCCCCAAAGCGGAGGGGTCTTCGCTTTTCCTGCCTTGCTCTTGGGTAAGACAAGGGAGCAAGGTAATCTGTGGGGATGGATCTCAGCGTGGGCTTATCTCTTTGGGTGTATTGCAGGAGCTGCCTTCTCAGCTATCTATATTGGTATTTACCTTTCAGTGGCATTTCCTGCCATGGGAGCCTTGCAGGTACCGCTTGGTATTGCAGCAGTCCTTTTTAGTGGGGTGTTGAACGCAGTACGTTTCCGTATTACCGGAAAAGCTACCACCGTCCTTACCCTGTTCCTTGGACTCACCTTGGTTATCTTCTCTGTCTCAGTATTTTCAAGTGGTAGCTGGGATGCTTCTCAACTTACCCCTTTCTTTACACAGGGAACTGGGGGAGTTACAGGGTTTTTGGATGCACTTCCGCTAGCCATGGTAGCCTATGGGGCTATTGTTGCCCTGTCATTCCTTGTTGGGGAAGTAGAGAAACCAAACCGGACTGTTCCAATGGCGATGGCCATTGCCATGGCCGTTGTCTTGGTGCTCTACTTGGTGGTGTTGGTAGCAACCTTGGGCTTGGTATCTTCATCCTACCTGCAAGAGAATGAGGGGATGCGATACATTCCTCTCTACGCTGCTGCATTCAGTCTTCCTGGTTTATCCTTCCTGACTCCTCTGATCTCCATTTCAGCGGTACTGGCACTTCTTACTACCATGATCGTAACCATGGCACTTGCAAGCCATACCTTGCAAGCAACGGCAGAGCAGGGAGCACTTCCTCGATTCCTTGCTAGAACAGGTAAGGAAAATGGTGCCCCACTGACAGCAACGGCAGTAGTAGTGCTCGTAACCGGTTTTTTTGCCGCATTTCCCCAACTTACCAATCTTCTGATCAACCTAGGAGCTCTTTGTAATGTTATCGTGGTGGCAATTGTCTGTGTAACAGTCATTGAGTCAAGAAAACAACACCCAACCAAGGAAGCAGGGTTCTTCCATGCACCAGGAGGGAATATCCTTCCCATCCTGACACTGGCTGTGTTGGTTGCCAGCTATGTACCGAGTGTCATACAAGGTGGATGGCAGCTCTGGTTAGCAACGGTCATCTACTATGTGATTGGGCTTCTTTTCTACCGAAGGCCGAGGAGGCAGGTATGAGTGTAGCATTCGGGCATTTTGATGGGGTGCATCGTGGGCACCAAGCCATCCTTGCCCACAAGCCAGAAAAAATATATATCCAGCCGATTACCGGCCAAGCAGTACTTACCACTGATGAAGAGCGTGATGCCTTGATCAGGGAGTATGCAGGCCAGGCGTGTAGCATTATTCACGTTGATAAGCGTCTGGAAACCAAGGGTTTCGACTCCGTGATTGTGGGAAGCCATCACCCTGGGCTTGTCTCGCTCAAGGAGCACAATGAGAAACTTGATCTAATCAAACCTGTGCTCTACAAGGGTGAACCTATTACTGCTGACCGTATTGCCGATACCCTGCTCAGGGGAGAGATTGAAGAGGCTGAAGAGATGCTAGGGCATCCCTACACCATGACAGGGGAAGTGGTCTACGGAAGACAGCTGGGGAGAACGGTGGGAATGCCCACCGTTAACATGAAAATTGCATCCAACAAGCTTATTCCCCGTCATGGGGTGTATGGAACGATTACCATTGTTGATGGGGTGAGATACCTTGGTGTTACCAGCATCGGTCCCCGGCCAACCGTAGATGATTATCCTACTATTACCATTGAGACCTTCCTTCTTCATTTCAACCGTGACCTCTATGGTCAGGTTATAACCATGGAGATCAAGAACTTCATTCGTCCTATAACTAAGTTCGAGAGCCTTCAGGCTGTCAGGGAACAGGTGGACAAGGATGTGTTATACGTGGTGGAGAAGGGGTTGGAGTAGGTTTGTATTGTTTTCTGGACTCCCTACCCATCTCATGATACCGTCATAGGGTGAGGTAGTCGAAATGAAAGTAGCGAAGAAATCCCGTGGGTCATTTACCATGCCAGGTGAAGCTGGTTATGAAGAACTTTCTCTCACTCTAGCGGAGAAGTGGGGAGCTGATGTTATTCGCGATTGTGATGGGACCAAGCTCTCTCCACGGTTGCTGGAAGCGGGGATGGATGTGTATTCCACCATCTGTATCATCCGTGAGCATAACGAGTTTGCCTCAACCAATCCTCAGTTCCAACAGCAAACCTTCCTGGAGAGTGAGCGGGTAGTAAGTACTTCTAAAACAATAGAAATTCCATTACTTTCACGATACTTTTCTGGGCAGTTTGAAGTGAATGAAGCATCGTTACCGTACTGGCAGGTTCTTGACCGAACAACTGGAGATGAGATTTTTGCTTCATCATGGCAGTATAATGCTACGACCAAGTCAGTCACCATTGAGGGTTGCATCCCCTTTCACCAGTACAGTGTGAACTTCCTTGCTTTCCGCATCTGGGAAGAGATAAACATGTACAATCATGTAACCAACAACTGGAAAAGCGAACCACTTAGGCAACTGGACCCCCGGTACCCCGAGGTCCAGAACTATCTGAGTTCTTATCTGGTTCGCTGGTGCGAGGAGCACCCGGAGACAGATGTGGTACGTTTTACCTCCCTCTTCTACAACTTTGTATGGATATGGGGAAGTGATGAGCGAAATCGGAATCTCTTCACCGACTGGGCTTCCTATGATTTCACAGTCAGTCCGCTTGCCTTGGACCAGTTTGAAGCACAGTATGGATATCGCCTCACTGGTGAGGACTTTATAAACAAGGGGAATCGAAACCCTTCCCATGTTACCTGGAATAAACGAATGATGGACTATCTTTGGTTCACCAATGCCTTTGTCTGCTCTTATGCCAAAGAGCTGGTTGATATTGTGCATAGCTATGGCAAAAAAGCCTATGTATTCTACGATGATAGCTGGGTTGGAATGGAACCACAATCAGAGGCTTTCCAGACTATTGGGTTCGATGGGATCATCAAGTGCGTATTCTCCGGTTTTGAGGTCAGACTTTGCAATGCAGTACCGGGAAGCCTTACCCATGAACTCAGGTTGCATCCCTATCTCTTCCCAGTGGGACTGGGCGGAGCCCCTACCTTCAAGGAGGGAGGCAATCCAGCTCTCGATGCACAGAAGTATTGGGTGAACGTCAGAAGAGCGATGCTTAGAGCTCCCATCGACCGAATTGGCTTGGGTGGCTACTTGCACCTTACTGAAGGATTTCCTGATTTTGTTGAAACCATTGCTGATATCGCTGACCAGTTCAGGACGATCAAGGAGCTGCATCAGGCAGCAAAGGTATATACCGCCTCATTGAAGATCGGAATCATCACCCGATGGGGAAAGCTCAGGACTTGGACCTGCGGGGGACACTACCATGAACACCCTGATCTGGATTTGATCAATATCCTGGAGAGCCTCTCCGGTCTTCCCTATACCGTTGAATTCTTGAATTTTGATGAGGTGGCCAGAGATCCGCTCGATTCGTTTGATGTACTACTAAACGCTGGATTCCAGAACAGCAGCTACAGTGGGGGAGATGCCTGGCAGAGGGATGACGTGGTGACCTCCCTTACCCAGTGGGTCTGGAAGGGAGGTACCTTCCTTGGAATCAATGCACCGTCCTCACTCAATAACTCCTTCAAGATGGCACATGTCCTTGGTGTTGATTATGATGACGGTAGGAGGCTCTGTCACGGACAGTGGGAATATGAAAGAGTGGATGGTTCCCTTCCCAAGATTTCTCTGAGAGCGAAAGAAGGAATATACCTGGTAGATGGTTCTACAGAAGTCCTGCACGTTGAGGATGCACTTCCTGTCCTCACAGAGCGAAAGTTTGGAAAAGGGAAGGGCATCTATCTCAGTGAGTATCGTTATTCCCCTGAGAACACCTTTGCCATTCGTTCAATCCTTGAACAAAATCTTGCAGCAGAGCCTCTCTACGCTTCTGACAACCCCCATGTTGACTGTGCCTACTATCCAGAGGCACAGGTTCTGTTGTTGGCCAATGGAAGTGAGTCAGAAGAGGATGTGAGGATAATGACAGAGAAGGGGAAACTATATGAGGTCTTGGAAGGATTCTCTTTGAAGGTACTGGATTTGAGCGCCTATTTATGAGAACCTTAAGGCTGTTTTAATGAAGGATGTGTACTGTGAAGAATCTCACTCATCAAGAATTGGTAACATGTGAACTGGAAATCCTCTCAGCGATTGATGAGTTCTGCACTTCAAGACAGATTACCTATTTTCTTTCTGGGGGAACCTTACTGGGTGCTGTTCGTCATAAGGGATTCATTCCATGGGATGATGATATTGATCTTATGATGCCGAGATCTGATTACGATG
>NZ_JAEKNT010000004.1 GCF_016406725.1 Sphaerochaeta sp. S2
AGGGCGGAAAGGTTTGTCTGCCCCATAAAACCAGGGCGGACAGTACCAAGGGCAGAAAACAAGCGAAAGACCAAATTCCATCATAATCACAAGTCAAATTGTTAAGATTTTGGGAAAGTTGGGCTTAAGTTGTGAACATTGTTGAAAAACATCAACAGGGTCCAAATAACCCCATAAGCAGCAATGGCAAGGGTATCTCCATAGAGAAGCAGGCTTCGATTGACCACTATGGTCACCACACTGGTCCCAAGCTGTCTCACCAGCGTAGGAGAGCCAAGAGAAGCAATTCGACCAAACAACTGAAAGAAAGGAGCACCTTCACCCTTTCTGATAGAGAATGCAGAACGACGAGAGGAAAGGATGTAAAAGGCAAACAGGGCAGAGGATGATTGGCCAACCACGGTTGCAACAGCAGCCCCCATCACTCCCCAATCAAGGACGATGATCAGCAGGAAATCAAGCAGGATATTGCACCCATTTCCGATGATGCTGGCTACCATCGATGCCTTTACCTTCCCTTGGGAACGCAAGAGTGCATTCAGAACGGTGGAGAGGGTAATGAGTGGAGATCCTGCAAGCAAAACTCCCAGGTAGCTTCGTACCAACGGGTAGGTCTCAGCATCAGAGCCCAGCATGGATGCAAGCTGCGGGAAAAATAGCAGGCCCATCACACCAAGAGTAACTGAGATAAGGAGCATACCGCCCACACTGACGGAGGCAGTTCTTCCTGCCGCCTCTTTCTCTCCCGCTCCTAGTTGTCGAGAAACCAGGGAAGCTCCCCCAATGCCCATCATTAGCGCTGTTGCCGTAAGTATCAGGTAACCACCCATGGAAATTCCAAGAGCAGCAAGACCGACAGGTCCGACTGACCGACCGACGAACAACATATCGACCATTGTGTAGAGGGTATTCACCAGGAGCCCAATCATGGCTGGCAGGGATAGCTTGGCAAGAAGACGAATCACTCTTCGGTCATCCAACAGTATTTGCTGGCTATTCTTCCTTTCTCTCTGGTCTTCCTTGTACATTCTCTCCCCTGCCTCATCATATGGATATGCATGGATGATACTGGAGAATAGGCTTTCCCACAACGTAGAAACCTGTTATGAGTGAAAGAATTGAAGAAAGATGTACGGTGGGATTGAAGGCTTTATTCACCCCGATTTGGACTCTGTCATGAGCCCATAATAAAACCCTCCGACCGGGAGGGTTCTTTGGCTACTCAGGGTTATTTCCTTCGGTTATTCCCCTTCTTCACCACCACAATCTCATCGTACCATCGTTCAGGAAAACCGTCAAATTTTTTCGTATCATGAATATACTTTGTTCTTGACATTACTGTGTGATACACACTATTATAAAAGCACGAGGTTTCATATGGATAGGAGAGAGCTTCTTGCCAACTTTGTAACAGAACTCAACAGAGGTACCCTGACGCTCTGTGTTCTCAGTCAACTCACGACTCCTCAGTATGGGTACTCCCTATTGCAGATACTTTCTGAAAAGCACATAGATTTGGAAGCCAATACGCTCTACCCCATGCTCAGGAGACTGGAAACCCAAGGTGTCCTGGAGAGTAGCTGGAATACCAGCGAAAACAGACCGAGGAAGTTCTACCAACTCACCGAGGAAGGAAAGAGCATCTACTTATCACTTGCAAACCAATGGAGAGAGCAACAATCGCACATTGAAGCGTTGCTCGGGGAGGAGAGCCATGCATGAACTTATCAACCGATATATTGCAGAGACAGTCCGTCACCTAAAACCTGCAGAAAGAATGGAAGTAGAGAAGGAACTCACGGCAAATATTCTCGACATGTTGCCAGAAGACCCCAGTGATGAGGCAGTCGAACAGACACTCTTGTCAATGGGGTCCCCCTCTTCACTGGCCGCAAAATACCGTGGCAGGGAACAATACCTTATCGGACCTGCAACCTATGATACCTATATCATGGTGCTCAAGATTGTTGCCTTGGTAGTCTCCCTGGTTACCTTGGTCTTCACGGTACTCTCCTTTTTCTTTTCCCCATCCGGTCTCTCCATCTTTGAAATGATCGCAAAGGCTCTGGCCTCAATCTTCAGTGCTGCATCAGGAGCATTCCTGTGGGTAACGATCACCTTTGCCATACTTGAAAGGTGTCAGGTAAAGACAGATTTGAAGGATTGGAACCTCACTGAACTGCATAATCTTGAGGAAGTACCCACCAGGGAGATCAAGAAGAGAGACAGCATTGCTGACTTGGTAGGTTTGTCACTCTTCTTCCTGTTCCTGGGGTTCATGTACATGAAAGGTGATTTACTTGCAATCTATACCCAAGACAGGGAACCTATCCCCCTCTTTGTTGCAGACCTACTCCGTCCTTACCTCATAGGATGGATGCTGACCACTGCCATCGCGTTCTTTGTTGCCATGTTCAAGATGGCTCGCGCAAGATGGACAAAAACAGTACTCGGCTTCAGTGCAGCCTCCGACCTATTGGGAGTCTTCTACTTCATCTTCGTTGCAACGCGATGGAACATCTACAACAATACTGCCTTGCTCTATTTCAACCTCTCACTTGAGTGGTGGCAGATCATCATCAAGGCCGCATGTGTGGTGTTGCTTCTCCTGACCCTTGTCAGCATTGGAGAAGATACCTACACCACACTCAGGAGAAACGAACCTGCCGGATCTGGGAAAGCACCTGCTCTGTGATCTGCTTTGACTCCTGGATGAAAGGATTGTCATCAAGACTGCCTAGCACTACATCACGCTCCTCCACTGTACGATAGGTACTGAAGCGGAACCGGTTGTTGAAATCCTTTTCCTTGGTCTTGAAGACCTGGTTTTCGATTTCAAGGCGAATGGTGGCTACCTCATCAACCACCTGCTCCCATTGCCCCTGGTTGATTTCACTGCATCCTAATACCTTGAGCAGTGTTGCCAAGGCATGCAGAGCTTTGTCTTCCTCATACAGAGAGAACCAGTAGGCATAAGCATTATGTACTTCATCCCAAGAGTTGATGGAGCCTTCCTTCAGACCATCCCTGAGAGCCTCAAAACGATACTCAGGAACAAGTTGACCCCCAATATTGAGCCAAGGCTCGAGCACTGCATCATGGGCCTGCTGGAACTCACTGATGGTGATTTCATGGGTGGTGCAATACTCGCTGAGTGTCTTCACAGCGTAGTATCGAAGCATCTGTTGATACGCTTGGTATGCCTCCACCGTCTTGAGTACCTCAACCGGTTCGTTGCTGTTCTCCAACTCCCAGACGTACATTTGCATTGACTGTACTTCGGATGGCTTCGTGGTGATCAAATTACGGCCTTGGGTGATCAGGTCACTTCGCTCCTGGGAGGTGGGCCGGGTCCTGTTGTAATTGATCCCTACCCACTCACAGAGCAGGTCGCAGGCCGTAAAAATCTCATTTACCGTATCAGGAGCAAGGTAGTCTGTTTCTATCTGCTGACGGATAACCTTTCGCTTGTCACGCTTACGGTATTTGTAGCTGTTGCGCTCCAGGGCATAAAGATTGTACATCCACCAATAGGCAGGCATAACCACCCGCCTTCCCTCCTTGGCATCTGATCCCAGCAGACTGAATGGAAGGGGGATGTTCAACTCATGGGGATAGTTTCCCTTGGCGATCAGAACATAGCTTGCGAACTTGCAGTCATACTTGAGCGTGCTGCTCAGAGCTGGCCAGAATCCCCTGCCGGCAACCATCTCCCCATCATTTCCACGACTGTTGTGATTGGAGCCGATATTCGCACCGGCAGCCATATTCGACTGTCCCATGATCATACTTGCAATCAGGAAGGAGTTGTTGTGGTGTTGCTCGTGTCCCCCAAATATGAGGTTGCTCAGCAGCTCACAACAACTGACCGTTGAGTTGTCCCCAAGAAATGAGTGGATAAGACGGGCCCCATATTTGAGATTACAGTTATCCCCCATGATGAAGCGGATTGCCTTGCATCCATAGAACACCCTGCTTCCTGCACCGATTATGCCGTTTACCAGCTCAACACCTTCACCAATCTGTATCGGTTCAGCCAAAGTTGAACGGAGACGGAGATTCTTGAGTTTGTTGGCTCCTTTGATATAAGCACCTTCCCCTACCCAGACATCCTTTACGGTATCACATGATTTGATGACCGACTGCTGACCGACAAATCCGTAGTATCCACGACGTGCGTCGCAGGTCTTGTCAGTCAAGGTCTCAAAGATCTTCATCAACGCATCATCATCGCGATAGGTCCCCCAGAGGTAGGCATCGGAAGGAAGCATTCCATCAAAGGGTCTAACCGTCCTTCCTCCTGCTTCATTCATGATATCCATGGTGGTCAACACCTCTGGGTCTTCCCCATCCTTGAGAATACCGCTGCCGAACTTTGCATGGTTGGTGGTCTGCATCTCTCCGATGCGGTAGATGATGACATGATGGTCAAGAATATAGTGACTGAGATAGCTGCAATCGAGAATGGCACAGCTGTCCCCGATATCACAGCTGACAATTCTGCTGTTGGTTATCCCTACAGGCACAGAGAAGTCATGAAAACTGACTATCTGACGCGCCATGCTTCCAATACGTACCAGCCCATAGAATTCACTGTTCTTGATCAAGGAAGGGTCAAAGGGATCACTCACCAGCACATCATCCCAACAGGGGGAAGTATTCAGGTTCTGCTCGAGCAGGGCTATCTCCTCTTCCTTCAGATGCCGATAGCTTCCCGGATCTTTCTTGTTCTGGATGTTCCTCAGATAATACTCATCCTTTCCCTCTGGAAGAAATTCAGGGGGGATGAACCCGTATCCGAACCGCACTTCTGGCAATACCATCACTTTGTCATTCATACATGAAGTATAGCAACACCTTTCACGCATGCGCAATAAACTAGATAGGCGACGTTGCTTGTTTCATTTTCTTCTTTTGGGTACAGTACCGACATGCGACAAACAACTTCCTCACTTGGGACGGAATCAATAGGGAAACTGTTGCTTCGCCTTGCTGTCCCTACCATCCTGGCACAAGTGATCAATGCCCTCTATACCATCATTGATAGGATCTATATTGGCCATATCCCAGGTTCCGGTGCTCTTGCATTAAGTGGAATTGGACTGAGCTTCCCGATTATTATGCTTCTAGCCGCATTCAGCATGCTCATAGGAGCTGGAGGGGCACCACAGGCTTCCATCAAGCTGGGGCAGAAACGGGAAGAGGAGGCCGATGCAATCCTGAGTCAAGCCATCGGCACCCTTATCATCTTTGCGTTCGTGCTTATACTCTTTTTTCAGATAGCCAAGCGTCCACTCCTGTTCGCGTTCGGTGCAAGTTCTGCAACCATTGAGTACAGCATTGACTATCTCTCCATCTATCTCTGGGGAACCCCGTTCGTCCTTTTCAGCCTTGGACTCAACCCGTTCATAACTGCCCAGGGGTTCAGCAGGACCAGCATGATGACCATGCTGCTTGGTTCAGCGGTGAACATTATCCTCGACCCAATTTTTATCTTTGCACTAGGATGGGGTATTAAGGGAGCTGCACTTGCAACGGTTATCAGCCAGGCGGTAAGTGCGGCATGGGTGTTGCATTTTCTCTCTTCAAAGCGTTCCACATTGACCATCAGTTACAAGAAAATCCTGCCCACCAAGAAGGTGATGCTCCCGGTATTTGCATTGGGTATATCCCCCTTCTTCATGATGTCCACAGAGAGTTTGGTGAACATTATCCTCAACTCCACCTTGCAGAGAACTGGAGGGGACTTGGCCGTTGGTGCAATGTCTATCCTTGCATCAGTAATGCTCTTCAGCCTTGCCCCACTGCAAGGACTTACCCAAGGGGGGCAACCAATCCTCTCCTATAACTATGGAGCAGGGAATACAGAACGGGTGAAGGCTGCTTTCTCCAGGATTCTTATCAGCAGCGCTCTCTTCTCCACCACGGTTTGCCTTATCCTGGTGCTTTTCCCGGAAGCGGTGGTCCGACTCTTTACCCGTGAACCACTTCTTGTGGAAAAAACCAGCGAGGCAATGCGAATCTTCAGTGCAGGGTTCTGGATGCTTGGTTTCCAGATTGCCTGCCAACAGGCATTCATCTCCTTCTCAAAAGCCAGAATCTCACTTTTCCTCGCCTCCCTAAGAAAAATCATCCTGCTGATTCCCTTGGTATTCCTTCTCTCCTCACATTTTGGCATGCGTGGAGTATTCCTTGCCGAGCCAATTGCTGATATCCTCGCAGGAGCTACCACGACGTTGCTTTTCTTCCTGAATTTTAAGAAAATCATAGCGGAAAGTGGCAAATAATGCGTGTTTTGTGTTTGATAAATACCAATTGAATATACAAATGCCCCAACAGTACGGACTCGAATACTTGCGTCACACTGGTGGATATACTACCATGTGACCACTATGGCAGACTATGATTTGTCTCCGAAGATGAAACGTATGGTCGCCCTGATAAACAAGATCGCAATAACAGATCCTGAAGGGCTTACACCAAAACGCATCGAGGAGCTTAACGATATATCTATCCCTAACAACCTGGTGATTCGCAAACTTCTTGGCAAGAGTGCGAAGAACATCACCACCAAGACCTTCAT
>NZ_JAEKNT010000005.1 GCF_016406725.1 Sphaerochaeta sp. S2
TCCTATATGAGTCTGATTTGATTTAGGGTTAGCTCCTAATTCTGTTGGTGTGATCCGCTTAAAACCAAGCTTCTTTTCATGATGTATTCTAAAAAAATCAAGTTCCATCATACTAACCCTCGTTAATCTTTTTATATATAAATAGATAGTACAGTATTGCATATATAGTATTTACACTTGCGGCATTTCCTGCTTGTTTATACAATTGATGATTACTAACTCCTGCCTGTTTTGCATTGTTGAAGAAATTTTCTGAAAAACCTTGCAGAAGATAGGCTTCTTTTGGTGTAAGTTTTCTTATTTCTTTTTCCTTGAGTTCTTCTTTAGAAAATTTCTGTGATAAATAATCATATGGATTTGGACTGTTAATAAAATCAATTGAGTAATAGTTATCTTGACATGCACGATGCATCTTAACCATTGTAGCCGTCAGCGGTTTTGCTATTAAACAATTGATTTCAGATTTGCTTTTAAAGGAGGCTGAGCCATCAGCCAAGATTGTTGGTTTTATGATTTCTGAAAGGTAGAAAGACTTATCAACTTCTTTTTCAAGAATGTCCAACACATCTTTCTGCCTCTCTAAATTTGCATTCTTAGAAATTGTTTTAAAAACAGAAATAATCTCATTCTTGGAAAAGGCAAAATTGTTGTCAAGCTTTTCACGCGAAGCAAAAATGTATACTCTATTTCTTCTTTGTGCCAACCCAAAATCATTAGTATCAAATACATCCCAATGTATATATTTGTAGCCAGCTTCTTTTAGGCTTGATAGTACAATTTTAATAGTTTCACCCTTGTTATGGGTAGTCAGATTTCTCACATTTTCCAATAACACAAATTTTGGTTTCTTGATTTCAAGAATTTTAATTATCTCAAAGAAAACATTTCCTCTTTTATCGAGAAAACCTTTTTGCTTTCCCATCATGCTAAAAGACTGACAAGGGAAACCACCTGTGAGTAAATCAAAATCTGGGAGACTAGTAATATTTTTCGGGTCTTCATTAAAAGCGATGATATCTCCAATTTCTTTAGTTTCTACATCGCTAAAATTTGATTTATATGAACGAACAGCATATGGATCAATCTCAGAAAAACCCACACAGTGTGATGTGAAATTATAATCAGAAGCTAACAATTCCATTGCTTGCCTAAAGCCCCCAATCCCCGCAAATAGTTCCAAGTGGTTTATTTTAAGCATAACTTAATCGCCCTCCCGAGAGATTCGGCCAATTTCACTGGTACTGCATTGCCTATTTGTTTGTACCAATTATTGGAAGCGCCATAGAATACATAATCATCAGGGAAAGTTTGAATTCGTGCAGCTTCCCTTGGGGATAATCCCCGTGATTGTGTAGGATGAATATACATGTTGCAATCAAATTTCATGTGAGAAGTAATAGTTTTACAGATTTCATTATTTACCAACTTGAAGTATTTATCCTTGAACATATGATTCCTGGATGAATAAGGCATAATATCCTCGATGGAGGGATCAAGAGAATTTCCTCCTTGAGGTAATCGAGTAAAAATCTCAATATCCCGGTCATTGTTGTAACGATTTCTATGATTATACAATCTATCCACAACTCTATTTGAGTTGATGAATTTGTTAAATTCTGTCAGAGGATAGTGATATTCCCTTTCTCTGAAACCAATTTCTTCATTTTCCAAATCGGGTCTATTTCTATTCCTATTTGGTTTCAATTCTGGTAGATCACTAATTGCATCATGAAGAACAAATCTTCTTTGAGGTAACTGTTGGGCTGTTTCAAACACTCTCGAACTGTCAATACCAAGTCTATTTCCAATTACAAAAAATCTTTCACGATTTTGTGGAACAGAAAAATCTTTAGCATTAAGAATACGCGCAGCAATATTGTATTCCGTCCCAAGGACTGTTTGGAAGTTCTCAAGTATTTCAGGTGATTTCTTAACCATTCCCTTAACATTTTCCATGATAAAGAAATAAGGCCTTACCGACTTTAGGAAAAATAAAAATTCTTTGTACAGATGATTCCTAGGATCATCAATTAATCTCTGTCTATTTGCTTCTGAAAAACCTTGACAAGGAGGCCCTCCACAAACAAGAAAGCAATTCTCAAATTCATTTTCTGATAATTCTTTATTTAATACAGAAATATCTCCCTCAAAAAAACGATCTTTTGATAATTGTCTATTTTTAATATAGGTGTAGGCAGAAGTAGCATCTATTTCATTCGCGAAAATCACATCAAAGCCAGCTTGTTCCATACCAAGACTCAAGCCTCCGGCTCCAGCGAATAAATCTATCATTGAAAAATTAAAACCATCCACAATAAAGTCCTTAGCATTTATTAAGTATTCTTGATTAAGTTCTACATTAGATTACCCAAGAATGCAAGTTCTGCATATCCCAAATTTAATGAAGCGAGTAACTGCTGTACTTAATAAGCTTATCTAGACTTTATTATAGATTGTATGAAATATCTACAGAAAATTATTGATTTATCGCTATCGGAATGTATAATTCTTTTAGGAGGCTTAATATGCCAATAGGTGAATTGTATAAGACAGGACAGGATTCTCCAGCTCATGCAAGATATGCTTGGGAAAAGTATACTGATGGAACTCGAACTCCATCTCCTACAGATGAGGAGAAAAGCATCACTCTTGAAACTGGAGAGAAATTTCCACCAATCAATTCCTGCGATAAGGGTGCTTGGTGGAAGATGACATCCTATGTTTAGTGTGTAGTTAACCGCTGTAGATTGTTACCTCTTTACCTGGACGAGTATTAGTGTTCATGTTTTTGACTGAATCCTGATACTACACAATTAGTAAAATACTCATCCATAATCTGTTCCTGGCGTTCAGATTCCCCATTGATGCTGTTCTTTCTCAACGCCTCAAAAATCACCTTGTCATTACGCAACCCAATATTCAGCCCATCCCCAATTCTGTCCACCAGTTTTGAGAGCTGGGTGATGTCCTCACGAATTTTTTTTGTCTCGTCCGTTTTCTTGATATGATTGTTGAATATGGCTAGAAGTATCGGGCCATTTAACAGCGCGATACCCCCGCCAATCAGAGCTATAGTGACAGGATCACTCATGTACTTCCCTCAAGCTGGTAATATACCCATCTATGTGATGGTATTTCTTTGGCTTGAACAAACCAATCACATTCAGCTTGTTCCCGATTCTGGTGAGATTGCGTACATGCCTAAACCCGAATATCACAGGAGGAACGCAGGTGACAATATCACTACCGTTTGCGTACAATGTTGTTCTGTTGAACCTGTGTTCAATGCTCTTGAAGTTCTTGGCCCCAATCACCCTTGGAGAACCGAAGGTGACCAATCGGAGCGTATTTCTCGCTCGGAAATTGTTGAACCAGATATCCTCATAGCAGAGTGTTGCCATCGCTCCACCAGATGACCAAATTATAACGGCTGTTTCTTACAA
>NZ_JAEKNT010000006.1 GCF_016406725.1 Sphaerochaeta sp. S2
ATGTAATGACCTGCAGGAAGCTCACTCAGATGTTGTTCTGCGCTGAACTCGTTGGTGTGAAGCTTTACTGCGCTCTTGCGGCCCTTCTTCATGACAGCCCATTTCTCTCCACGTTCCCAGCGTTCCTCTGCACTGCAGAAAGGAATCTGTTCCTCTGGAGTGTCCTTGTACTGCAAGACATCAATGATCTTGCGTGCCAGGTCTGCCTCAAGCTCTGCGGCAACGTCACTCCTCATGACCTTTCCAAAATCCCACTCAATCTCTACGATTGGCTTCTGGGGATAGGAGCGGTCTCGCTTTGCCTGTGTTTTTGACCAGTCCTTAAGGAACACCGTGTTCTTGACATGCTCTACAGGGAATCCAGCCTTTTCCAAGATGAACCAGTAGACCCTAAGCTGTTGCGCCCAAGATGAATCAAGCCATTCCTCAAGCTTCATCTTGTAGCTGAATACCCCAGCGGTCTTGTAGTCAGTAATGGTCTTGGTGGTGGCATTGTAGAGGTCGAATCCACCGGATACCCTTCGTGTCCCGAATTCCCCACAATCGATATCAACCCAAACCCTTTGTTCTGCAAGCTCGTCCTCACTGTCATGGCCTTCCATGATGTTGTGTACTGCAGTACCGAATACTGCCCAAACCATGTCAGCACAGTCCTGCTCAAGCTCATTCCAGTGTCGTCTGGTGAGGATTATTTCCTTCGTGCCCTTGGCAAGCTCGGTGACCGAAAAGGTATCCCATCCAAACCTTGGGTGATTGTCACGAAGGCATGATTTGTAGTAAGGTTCTGGGAGATTATATTTGTTTGTAATCTTCATTAAATGGCCTCCTTGAGTAGGCTGTTTAGAACATCTGAGGAGTCGGAAGTGCTAGCTTCTTGCTCCTCTTTTTCTTGTCTGAGAGCCTCAAGCTTTGCTTCCAGCTCCTCCTTCTCACTGTGGATTCTGGAATACGCATTGTACCAGAACTTATCATCGTCCTTGGTCTTCTCCAGTTCTTGGCCCTGCTTCTCGTAGGCTTCAATCACCTCAGCAAGCTTCTTCTGCAACTCTTCCATCGTTCCAAGCAAAGACTGTTCCAATTTTGTAAACATTGTTTACTCCTCGCCACTTTAACCTCGTGGCTTTTTAAGATTCCCTTCCTCAAGGAAGGTTTTGCGGTGTCCGTGAATCGAACACGGAACACTCCAACACCGCTAATCATCAAGCTGTCTGTATCGCTTGATTCTCACGTCCTCGGGGATGATTACCCAATCGAGATATTCGTCATACGTCCAGTAGCGTTTCTTACCAAAGAGCTTTGGATCAGTGACCCTTCCGAAATTCGGCATCATCCAAGGCTTGTTGATTACCTCTTGTCTGGACATTCCATTGACCTTGCCTATTGCGGCGACAGTGACAAATCCGGGATTATTGACATCTAGGAAACGACATAATTCCAAATACCTACTCTGCAGTTCCGTCAATCTCTCGTATTCCTCAGCATCAACTGTATATGCCTTGATTCCTACCATCTCTAAAAACTCCTTAACAAACGTTATGTATTTATGTTCAATTGTGTATCACAATATTTAATTAATTCACAATTGTCAATCACAATTTCAAAATAATGGTATATAATTAGACATATAGAGGTGCAATATGGAAATAACTTTTTGGGATAGATTATTGAGTTTACTTAAGGCCCATAGGCTGACACAATCCAAGTTCTGTAAAGAAGTAGATGTTTTGCCTTCATATCTTTCCACTGCGCTGAAAAGAAGAAGTGCTCCTACTGCTGAATTTGCATACAAGGTTTCCAAACGTTTTGGTGTATCACTTTCTTGGTTGATTGCAGGAGAAGACGAAAATGCAATTGATGTGAAGTTCGCTCCTGTTGTCCAAGACGACAGGGTCATGGAGATTGCTTACAACCTGAAAAATTGCTGTGAGGATTACATCACAATCATTGAACAACTGGTCGTTCATGAAGTTTTTCACGCGAAGAGAGTTTAGCTTAATTTATGGCTAGCTTTATTTACCCAAAGAGCTTTAATTGGCTCTTTGGGAATAAAGCTTAATTTAGTATATTGACCAATAGTCTATTGACCAATAATGCTTAATTATATTAATAATATTATATTAATAATAAAGCCTCCTATTATCTTAATTGTTAGAGATATCTTGTTAGTCATAAAAATTCCAGACTTTCTCTGCAAACGGTTCAGCAAATACAGGGTTGTCGTCAACGATTTTCACCGATGCCTCTCCTCCTTTCGATAGGATCAATCCACAGTTGGTTCCAAAGTCTTCATCGGCATAGCAGACCCCAACTCTTGTTGACGGAAGTTGCTTGCTTATTTCCTTGAATATTCCCAGTGGGGTAGTCCATGC
>NZ_JAEKNT010000007.1 GCF_016406725.1 Sphaerochaeta sp. S2
GGTCGGAGATGTGGATAAGAGGCAGGATGATGATTCTGAAGTGGATGATGATTCTGAAGTGGATGATGATTCTGAAGTGGATGATGATTCTGAAGTGGATGATGATTCTGAAGTGGATGATGATTCTGAAGTGGATGATGACCATTCTCCTTGGGTTGAATATGTCCCTGAGGGAGATGAGGAAGAAATCTCTTTGGATGACGAAGACGATAAAACTACTTGACGCTTGCACATCGGTGTGAGTATGTTATCGGCAAGCCCAGGGGTGGGCTACTCATTACGCTATACACTATTAAAAGCTACGGCCTGGCATATGCAAGTATTTGCATGTTGGGCTTGTGAATAGACATGTGCCTGCATCTTTCGCTGGCATATGGGAAATTGAGGAATAGAATGGAAAAGAAACAGAAAGAAAGCAAGTCCGAGAGTGCACAGCCTGTTGTTGATTCAGAAGTGAAAGAGGAACTTCACACACAAGAGAGTAAAAATCAGCCTACACAAGAACAAGAAGTGCAGGAAATGTCTGAAGTGGAACAGAAGGAGTTGGAAATCGTGCGATTGAAGGAACAGCTTGCTGCTGCACAGGAAGAAGCCACCTCTTTGAAGGAGCAAATGCTTCGTGACCGTGCTGATCTTGAGAATTATAGGAAACGTCTTCTCCGAGACAAGGAAGAGACTGTGAAGTTTGCGAATGAAAACCTGATCAAGGATCTTCTTCAACCGTTGGATGACCTTGGCCGAGCCCTTCAGGCAGCGGAGGCTACAAAGGACTATGAGAAAGTGCATGATGGTGTGGTCATGGTTAATAGTCAGCTCTATTCTACCCTGGAGAAAAACTGGGGTTTGCAGAGAATTGAATCTGTAGGGAAAGAGTTCGACCCACTTGAGCATGAAGCCTATCAAATGGTTGTTGATGATTCCCTGGAACACGAAGTAGTACTGGAAGAGTACGTCGTTGGATATAAATTACATGGCCGGGTACTCAGGCCTGCAAAGGTAAAAGTTGGCAAGCCAAACGTTTGACGATTGGATGCGGTATGAGTACCTTTGGTTCACGGGTAAGAAACCCGTATTGAATATTTGATAGTTAATTTGGAGAGGAGAAATATAACATGGGAAGAATTATTGGAATTGACTTGGGGACTACCAATAGCTGCGTAGCAGTAATGGAAGGAAATGATCCCGTGGTCATCGCGAACAGCGAAGGTCAGCGGACAACCCCTAGTGTTGTTGGATTTACCGCCAAGGGAGACCGCCTGGTTGGGCAGCCTGCCAAGAACCAGATTGTTACCAATGCTGAGAATACCGTGTATTCCATCAAGCGCTTCATGGGTAGAAAGTACCGTGAAGTTCCTTCTGAACTCCAGAAGGTCTCCTATAAGGTAACCGCTGGAAGTAGCGATGAAATAAAAGTTGAAATCCGTGGAGAGTCTTTCTCTCCCCAGGAAATTTCTGCAGCAGTATTGCAGAAAATGAAGAAGACAGCTGAGGACTATCTTGGTGAACCGGTTACTGAAGCCGTTATCACTGTCCCTGCATACTTCAACGATGCCCAGAGACAGGCTACCAAAGATGCCGGTAAGATTGCTGGGCTTGATGTGAAGCGCATCGTAAATGAGCCCACTGCAGCTGCTTTGGCTTATGGCTTGGGCAAGGATGCTAATCGTGAGGAAAAAATTGCTGTCTATGACCTCGGTGGTGGTACCTTTGATATCTCCATTCTTGAGCTTGGAGATGGTGTTTTTGAAGTAAAATCCACAAATGGTGATACCCGCCTTGGTGGTGATGACTTTGACCAGCGAATTATTGACTGGATTGTTGGTGAGTTCAAGAAATCCAATGGGATTGACCTGGCAGCTGACAAAATGGCTTTGCAGAGACTAAGAGAGTCAGCAGAGAAAGCAAAGATTGAGCTCTCCAACTCGACCAGCACCGATATCAACTTGCCGTTCATCACCGCTGACAGCAGTGGTCCAAAACACCTTCAGATGACATTGACCCGTGCAAAGTTTGAGCAGCTGGTTGCTGATTTGGTAGAGCGTTCAAAAGTGCCCGTGCAGAATGCACTTCGTGATGCAGGCTTGAACGCTGCTGATATCGATGAGGTCATCCTGGTCGGTGGATCCACAAGAATTCCTGCGGTGCAGGCTATGGTCCGTGAGCTGTTCAAGAAGGAGCCGCACAAGGGTGTAAACCCAGATGAAGTAGTTGCCATGGGCGCTGCCATTCAGGGTGGTATTCTCGGTGGTTCTGTAAAGGATGTTCTTTTGCTGGATGTTACCCCGCTCTCCTTGGGCATTGAAACCCTTGGTGGTGTTTGCACTCGTCTGATCGAGCGGAATACGACCATCCCAACCCGGAAGAGCCAGATCTTCAGTACTGCTGCTGATGGACAGACTGCTGTAAGCATTCATGTCCTGCAGGGTGAGCGCGAGATGGCCAGCCAGAACAGGACACTTGGAAAGTTTGACTTGGTTGGTATTCCTGCAGCCCCTCGTGGTGTACCACAGATTGAGGTTACCTTCGACATCGATGCCAACGGTATTGTCCACGTATCTGCAAAGGATCTGGGTACCGGTAAGGAACAGAAGATTCGTATCGAATCCTCCAGTGGCCTCAGCGAAGATGAAATCGACAAGATGGTCAAGGAAGCAGAAGCTCACGCTGAAGAGGATAAGAGAGAACGTGCTCGTATCGATGCCCGCAATGAAGCTGACAGCTTGATCTACTCCACCGAAAAGTCCCTCAAGGATTATGGTGATAAGATCAGCAGTGAGGATAAGGCTACCATCGAAAGTGCTGTTGCAGACCTCAAGGGTGTCATGGACAATCAGAGTGCAACTGCAGAAGAGATCAAGGCCAAAGTTGAAGCCTTGCAGCAAGCTTCTTACAAGCTGGCTGAAGAAGTCTATAAGCAGAGTGCAGCCTCTGGCGCTGAGGGCGCTGAAGGCCAAGCACAGGATTCTGCCTCCCAGGAATCAACAGGGGAGACCAAAAAGCCCAAGGACGGCGTTGAAGATGCCGACTTTGAGGTCGTAGACTAAGGAGTCGATTACAAGGTACTATATTCAAACGGCTTACCATCATGTCGGCTTCGGCCGACATGATGTTTCTAAAGCCAATCTGTTCTAAGGAAGTCGCACCGTGGCGAAACGTGATTATTATGAAGTGCTTGGAGTTGGAAAGACTGCAACACTAGACGAAATTAAAAAGGCATATCGCAAACTGGCAATTACCAACCACCCAGACCGTAATCCAGGGGACAAGGCAGCCGAGGATCGCTTCAAGGAAGCAACTGAGGCATATGATGTCCTAGGTGATGAAAAGAAACGCAAAATGTACGATCAATACGGTTTTGCGGGAGTTGATGGCGCCAATGGTGGTGGTCATGACTACTCCAATGTGTACCGTGATTTCAGCGACATTTTTGGCGGTGGATTTGGCGGTGGTGGTTTTGAAGATATCTTCAGCTCCTTCTTCGGGGGTGGTGGTGGAAGATCTCAAGGCCGGGGTGGCCAGAGAGGCCCTGAAGCCGGTTCTTCCCTCCGGTATGACGTGGAAATCGATTTTAAGGATGCTGTTTTTGGCACGAAAATCGAAGTTGCGTACTCCCATCAGGTAGCATGTGATGTCTGTCATGGAAGTGGGAGTGAAGGTGGATCTGGAACTAAGGTTTGTCCGACCTGTAATGGTTCAGGACAAGTAAGGCGAAACAGTGGATTCTTTGCAATCGCCAGTACCTGTCCAACCTGTGGGGGCAGTGGTCATGTCATTGAAAATCCCTGCTCATCCTGCCATGGCACTGGGTTGAAGAGAAAGCAACAGAAAGTGAAAGTTTCCATTCCTGCTGGTGTTGATTCCGGTAGTAGGGTAGTACTCAGAGGAATGGGAGATGCAGGACCTAATGGAGGACCAGCTGGGGATTTGTATGTATACATCAATGTCAAACCCCATAAATACTTTGTCCGTCAGGATTATGATCTATTCTGCCAGATCCCCATCTCGATAACTCAGGCATCTTTGGGTGGAGAGATAAAAGTTCCTACCATTGATGGTAATTCCATCAAGGTGAACATTCCTTCTGGTATCCAGAGTGGAAAAATGCTACGAGTAAAAGGTCGGGGAGTTACCAAACTCAATACAACTGACCGGGGTGACATGTACATCAAGTTACAGGTCCAGATTCCCAAGCGATTGGGGATGAAGGCGAAGAAGTTGATGCAGGAATTAAGTGCTGCATTGGGTGAGGATGAGTCCCCCAATCCAGTTCCTTTCGAAGCGTAATGAATTGGGCTGCCATGGTTGGTAGCCCTTTCATCGCGTAATGCATAGGAGCATTGTATGGGTGAGAAAATAATTGGCTTTCATGCCATAGAAGAAGGCCTGAAAAAGGCTTCCTCAGGGTCGGTGCTCTACATCGCCAGGGGAATGGGTGGACATACCCAGGATTTGGAGAGACAAGCTCGACTGAGCTCGAAAGTAGTAGTCAAGAAGATTGCAAAGGTTGAGATGGACCGAATGGTCAGCCAAGCGGATCACCGGGGTGTTGTGCTGGATCTTGTGAGTTCTGCACAGGAGTTGGGTGGCAAGGCCCAGAATCTTTCAGTAAAGGATTTTTGCAAGAATCTTAAGGATGATGACAGCGCACTCGTTTTGGTGCTTGATGAGATCACCGATCCTCAGAACCTTGGAGCCATCCTTCGCTCAGCAGATCAGTTCTCTGTATCCCTGGTTGTAATTCCTGACAGACGGAGTGCCCATGCAAACAGCACGGTCATCAAAGTCTCCTCTGGGGCGGCGCACTATGTGCCCATGGCGCAAGTGACAAACATCAACCGTGAAATTGAGTACTTGAAGAGTCAAGGGTTCTGGGTATACGGCGCGGCAATGGATGGGCAGGCAGTATACAAGACTACATTCCCTAATAGAACCGTATTGGTAATGGGGAATGAAGGAAAGGGTATTGGGCAGCTTACGCAGCGTCTCTGCGACCATATGGTCACCATTCCTATGACAGGTCATATCGATTCCTTGAACGTTTCCGTTGCAACAGGGATCCTCCTTTATGAAGTGAGAAGACAGCAAGCAACAAGATAGCAGTAGTCAAATATGATAAATTGACCAAGGTCGCACCTAAAAAGTGGGTCCTTTTTTATATCTATGCAGAAAATTTACAGAAACTTGTATAAATAAACAATCTTTTCTTGCGTTGATCCCATCTTCTCCGTATTATTAAGACTAGGAAAAATTCCGATTAAGGAGAGAAGAAAAAATGAAAAAGACTTTTGTGTTCATTCTCTGTGTTCTGTTAGCATCAGGCTTCCTTTTTGCTCAAGGTGCACAGGAAGCGGCTGCAGCTCCTGCTGCAGATGATTTCCACATTGGTATCGTAACCGGAACTGTATCCCAGTCAGAGGATGATCTGCGTGGTGCAGAACGTCTTATGGAAGAGTATGGTTCAGTGAATGATGGTGGAAAAATCCAACACGTCACCTATCCTGATAACTTCATGGATGAAGCTGAGACTACTATTAGCGTTATCAGTGGTCTTGCTGATGATCCTAAGATGAAAGCTATCATCGTAAATCAGGCAATCCCTGGAACTACTGAGGCTTTCCGCCGAATCAAGGAAAGAAGACCTGACATCCTTACCATCGCTGGTGAAGCACATGAGGATCCAGGTGTTATCCAGAGTGCAGCAGACCTTGCTGTTAACAACGACTTTGTTGCTCGTGGATACTTGATTATCCGAACTGCTCACGAACTCGGTTGTGACACATTCGTGCACATCTCATTCCCAAGACACCTCAGCTATGAGACTATGAGTCGCCGTGTTGCAATTATGCGTGCTACTTGTGAAGAGCTTGGAATGGAATTTGTCATGGAAACCGCTCCCGATCCGACTTCTGATGTAGGTGTTGCTGGTGCTCAGCAGTACATTCTCGAAAAAGTCCCCGCTTGGATTGAATCATATGGCCAGAATTCAGCTTTCTTCTGCACAAATGATGCTCACACCGAGCCATTGCTCAAGCAACTGATGACCTACGGTGGTTACTTCATCGAAGCTGACCTGCCAAGTCCTCTCATGGGATATCCTGGTGCATTGGGCATTGACCTTTCTACTGAAGCTGGTGATTTCAAGGCAATCCTTGAGAAAGTTGAGGCTTCTGTTGTTGAGAAGGGTGGCTCAGGCCGTTTCGGAACCTGGGCATACTCCTATGGTTATACTACCACTGCCGGTCTTGGCCAGCACGCTATCAACGTTCTTAGCGGTGAGAGTGAATTGCTCAAGCTTTCCGATCTGATGAAAGCCTATGGTAAGTATACACCTGGTGCTAAGTGGAATGGTTCTTTCTACACCGACGTCAACACTGGCGTTCGTGCAAGAAACCATGTACTTATCTACCAAGATACCTACATGATGGGTAAGGGCTACATGGGTAACGCAGAATTGATTGTTCCCGAGAAGTATTTTGCCATCAAATAAGGTAATGTAATCGAATTATTGGGGGAGAGTGTTGCTCTCCCCCTTTGTAGCGATTAGTTTCAAACGCAACGACAACGTGGGTATGACTGTTGTTTGGGCAGACAAGAGTCATAACCAAGTTTTGAAGGATATAAAAGAGATGCATGAAAACGAAACACCTTTGCTGGAGATGAAGCACATCAGCAAGGATTTTTTCGGGAACAAAGTACTCACCGACATCAATTTCTCTCTCAAGAAGGGAGAAATATTGGGGTTGGTAGGAGAAAATGGTGCCGGAAAATCCACATTGATGAAAATTCTCTTTGGAATGGATGAGATTCATCAGACTGGTGGCTATGGTGGGGATGTCATGATCAATGGGGAAAAGGTGCAATTTTCTTCTCCGATTGACGCTCTCGCAAAAGGAATTGGGATGGTACACCAAGAGTTTTCACTCTTGCCCGATTTTACTGCCACTGAAAACATTCTGCTGAATCGGGAACCATTGAAATATACTGTTTTTTCCGAGCTGTTCGGGGAACGCTTGAATATTCTCGATCGTGAGCAAATGAACCATATCTCCGAGCGCGCCATTGGCAGGCTTAATGTCCCCTTGGACAAGGATATGTTGGTTTCTCAGATGCCGGTTGGTCATAAGCAGTTTACTGAGATTGCACGTGAGTTGAGCAAGGAAGCAACGGATGTTACC
>NZ_JAEKNT010000008.1 GCF_016406725.1 Sphaerochaeta sp. S2
CTCATATGGTTTTTCGTATTTGATTGAGCGCTCACAATCTGGAAAGGGGGCACATGTCTGGTTTTTCTTTCACAATGCTATTAAAGCAAAGAAGGCAAGACAATTCTGTAGTAGCTTGATTACACTTTCTATGGAAAAACAAGCTTTGCTCCCTATGCGAACATATGATCGAATTTATCCTTCACAAGATTGCATTACCAAGAATGGTCTTGGAAGCCTGATTGCACTACCTCTTGAAGGGGAATCGCGCAAGCAGAAGAATACTATTTTTCTTGATAAGGACTTGAATCCAATCCCAAATCCATGGAATGCATTACAGGTAACCCGAAAGATTGATGAAGAAGAGATTACATCCTTCTTGGCTAATGTTGGTTCAGCTTTTAATACTGGCCAGATTGGCATTAAAGAGCAGCGAAAGATACCAAGTCTAGAATCTTTTCCACAAGCACAAGAAGAAGTATTATCCAAAACAGTTACTCTTGTCTTGGAGATGGGCATCAAAATTGATACGTTTGGATTACCTTCATCTCTAGTGAATACTTTGAAGCGCATTGCTTCCTTCCATAATCCAGAGTTTTATAAAGCAGAGCGGATGCGTCTTAGCACATGGGATAAGCCTCGTATCATCTGTTGTGCTGAACTGATAGAGAGCCGATACATAATACTCCCACGAGGGTGTTTGGATGCAGTTGAGCAGTCTCTCTTGCAAGCAGGATTAGTAATAGAGATTGAAGATAGAAGAGAGCCTGGTACAACAGTCTCATTCAATTTTTCTGCTACATTGCAAAAGCCTCAGCAGGAGGCATTGCATGCAATGCTTAAGGAAAAAAATGGTATTCTTTCTGCTCCTCCTGGCTTTGGTAAAACTGTGGTTGCCTCTAAGCTTATTGCAAAACACAAGAGTAATGTGTTGGTTATCGTGCATACAAAACCATTACTCAACCAGTGGAGGGAACGTCTTTCACAGTTTCTTTCAGTTAAGCCAGGCTTACTAGGAGGCGGTAAGAATACTTTGACTGGGTTAGTTGATATTGCATTGGTTAATTCCCTGTTCCAAGAACAGAATGTGAGAATAACAAATTCATACGGCATGGTTATTGTTGATGAGTGCCATCATGTAGCGGCAGTCACATATGAAAAAGTGCTTAAAGCTGTCAGAGCTACCTATGTTTACGGGTTAACTGCAACACCAATCAGAAATGATGGTCATCATGATATCATTTTCATGCAATGTGGTCCGGTTCTCTATCAAGTAGATCAAGCGAGTTGGGCAAGGCAGAATAAGCTATCTGGTACTATTAGTGCACGATTCTCTCCATTTAGATGTGATTTTCAGCATCTGGAAATTCAAGAACTATATGAGCGTCTTTCACAGGATATTGATCGCAACAGACTTATTACCACAGACATACAAACCTTATTGGATCTAGGACGGTCCATTCTTGTTTTGTCCAACCGTTTGGAACAGCTCAAACTATTAGGCTCTTTACTTGAAAACCAGGGAAATTCTGTATTGGTGATGACCGGTAGTCAATCAGCAAAAACCAAGAAACAGGTACAGTCCTATCTAGAATCAATGACAAGAAAGAAGCAGCAAGCTTTGATTCTCTCTACAGGAAAATATATTGGGGAGGGGTTTGATCTTCCCCAACTCGATACACTTGTGCTTGCTTCTCCCATCGCATGGAAGGGAAATGTAATCCAATATGTAGGTAGATTGTGTCGTTTTTATGAAGGAAAATCAGAAGTTGTTGTCATTGATTACATTGACTTTAAAATTCCCGTTCTTGCTAGAATGTTTAACAAGCGAGTGAATGCTTATAAACAGTTAGGATTCTCAATTACCCAGACTGGACAGAAACCAAAAACACAATTGATATTTACTGTTGATACATATTGGGAGATTCTCCTAAAGGATATAGGGTCTGCAAATAGAGAAATATTCTTCTCTATCCCCTTCCTGTCAGAAGAGAGGTTGCAGACGATGCTCTCCCTGTTATCAAGAGAAGCACAAAGAACCAAGATTTGTATGAGAGTCATGAAAGCGAGTAATGAAAAAACTATTCAGCGAATCAAGCAAATGGGAATCACTGTTCAACTTAGTGAAGTGGAAGTAGTAAATTACCTGCTCATAGATGAACGTATTCTCTGGTATGGAAGTATCCACCTATTTGGTAAGATTTTCCCAGGGAATACAATGCTTCGCCTTGAAGATCCTACCTATGTAGCTGATTTCAAAATGCATGATGAAGCTATCGAGAATCCTTCGTTGTTTTAGTGGTAGTTGTACATTTGATAGAAGAGACCTCACAGAAGCGATGTCATATACAGAGGGAGATAGATAATATCCTCTTCTATCTTTAGGTCACTGGGATGTAATACATAGCGAGTATGTAGTTGTGCTGCAAACTTTGCCTTGAATTTCTGCAGAGATTTTAAGGAATAATTCTTGCTGGATTTTACCTCAATAGGGCTTATGTTGTGTCTGTTGCTGATCTTGTTTTTTGCTATCAGGAAATCAATTTTCATTCGTGAAGTTATATCCTCTCGTGAGGAATTATAATAAAAGTACAGTTTATGGCCCCCTGTCACCAGCATCTGGGCCACAATATTCTCTACAATCATTCCAAGATTTACTTCAAGCTTGTCGAAGAGTATTTTCTTGTATAGCTCTTCACTCACAATTCCATTTTCATCAAATGCGTGACTGATGAGTAGACCTGTATCTGCCATATAGCATTTAAGAGTCATACGGTCCATGTTTAGTCTCAACCCAATGGTTGGTGCGCTGGAATTGTAGCAGATGTTCACAATCATGGCGTCATCTAGCCAGAAAAGAGCATCCTCGTAATCACGAAGACGTGCTTCTTTCTTTAACGAGGATACCCTGAATTTCCTATCATGCTTTTGGAGCTGTGCAGGAATATCATCGAAGATTTGCTCTGTTTTCATTTCATAGCCCTTGGCATGTTTTATAATATCAGCACGGTACAACGTGAGAATATCTCGTTTAATTCGGTCTACCCGATCGAAGTCACGAGTCCGTATATATTCCTCAACTGCTTGTGGCATTCCTCCTACGATGAGGTATTGTCTGAAGTAGTCCATGGCTTTTCTATGAAGGACCTGTCCCAACGGCTTTTTCTCTGAAAAACATTTTCTTATGTAGTCCATAAGTGTTTCATTTTCTAGAGCCCAGAGGAACTCCTCGAAATCCATCGGATACATACTCAAGTGACGTTCTTCTGAAGGAATGACAATGTCTTGTACATTGGTCTTGATGCTCATAAGGGAACCTGTCTCTATATAGTCATATCTTCCATCTTCAACAAGATATTTTATGGCTGCCCGAGCTTTTGGAAAGAGTTGCACCTCATCAAGAATAATCAGGGTCTCTCGTTCATACAACTTTACATTATAATAGTTTGATAAGTATAGGAATAAGGTATCGAGGTCATTCAGATAGTTAATGAAGAGCTCCTTGACTTCCTTGTTCACGCGATTGAAGTCAATAACGATATAGCTCTTATATTCTTCCTTAGCAAACTCTTCAACTA
>NZ_JAEKNT010000009.1 GCF_016406725.1 Sphaerochaeta sp. S2
GTTAATCATCCATACATCTACTGGTTTGTCTGCCACACTCTTTTCAGTATTGCCCCCCGCATACACTGCTGAGAGAGAAAACAATACCATCATTGCAATGGCAACATTCTTCCGTACACTTCCTTTCATTAGATACCTCCAAAAAATGGTGAATATGGTATACACGGTATACCACTCATTTAATACTGTCAACATTTTTTTTGTAGTTCGTTAGTACCAGAAATTGCATAATTTTTTGTACTCATTTTATTCTATATATTGAATAAATTTAATTATCTATAATTAATTCTCATATCTATTCAATTACTCGATTTATAAAAATGCATATTTCAATTTGGTGAAATTCGATATACCATGTATACTAATAAGAGAGAGATTACAGAGTCTATGAACATTGATATTAATGCAATTTTTGAAACAGATCAGAATGATCCTTCACTCACTTCTGCAGAACGAACCTACCGGATAATCCTTCAGAAGATTATCACTGGAGAGTTTCCACCAGGGATGAGATTGACAAGAAGACCTTTGGCAAAAATGCTTGGGGTTAGTCATATTCCGATACTCGAAGCCATGAAAAAATTGGAACAGGATGGAGTAATTGAGTATCATCCTCACTGGGGTTCCATTGTTACCATACCTACTGTTGAGAGAATCAAGGACATCTTTCTATTGAGAGAAGCCGTAGAGTGCCAAATTGCCAGAATTCTTGCAAATAGCCTTTCTGAAGAACAACAATTCATGTTGCAACATGCAGCCAATGACCTTGACAGAATCCCCTTTGAGAATGCTGATCCTTACAAATACACAGAAATGCATTATAAGTTCCACCTGATGCTTGCAGAGGCTGCTAATTCAGCTTCTCTCTACAGAGCACTAGAACGTAATAGTTTCCTCTGGCTTGTGTTATTGCAAGGACAGACAAAGAGGCCTCGAACGCCAGAGTCTCTGAATCGTCATATCCTATTGGTTGACTCAATCATTAAGAAAGATATTCAAACTGCTGAAGAAGCAATGCGACAACATGTCAGGTTCGGTCAGGAAGGACTTATAAAAGATTTTTCCGAAGGTCAAGAATAAGCGGTTATATGAAGAGAAAGTATTCCCCGCTGAGTCTATCTGAATAAGAGCAGCGTACCTGAGGTTGTTTCTGTACACCTCCCTTGTTGGTAAGCAATCTGGCCATTGACCATCACCATCGATATGCCGTCTCCGGTAATCTCAGGGTGTTTGATATCACTATATTCAGCAAGGTTCTGCCAATCGAGGAGCACCAAGTCCGCTTTATAGCCGGTTTTAATGAATCCCCTGTCCTGTAACCCCAATCGGCTTGCAGGATTGCCGGTCATTCTTGTAATAAGGGATTGGAGAGGTAGTACTGCTTCTTGTTTTCCATATCTATCAAGCAGGTGGAGCGTACTCTGATAGGACCGTGGATGACTCAGAGCGCCGGCATAGAGGGCATCCGTACCAAAACACATGAGAGGATGAGAGAGGATTTTCTTGAGTGAGTCTTCACTTTGGGTAACATCCATCATCAGTGCAGTTCCTTTTGCTTCCTGGAGAATGTCAAAGAAAACTTCGTACGGGTCACTACCCTGCTCCCTAGCTATCTCACTTAGGCTCATCATCTCATACTGCCTATTACCTTCCAGACTTTGGATACTCACCTGTTCCCATCCACAAAGTTCAGCGATTGAGTCCCAACCCTCTGGATGCTCCATCTCACTCCGGATTTTCGTCCGGGCTGAAGCATCCATTAGGAGGGACTGTACCTCCTCGCGGGGCAAGCGTAGATAAGAAGGAGGCAGGAGACTGAACAGGCTGGTTGAACCAAAGTGGTAGGGATACTGGTCAAACTGCACATCCAGACCTCTCTCCCTGGCATGGTCGATCATGGAGAGCACCTCATCCACAAGGTGCTGGTTCTTCCTTCCAATCACCTTAAGGTGGCTGATCTCCAGTCTCACTCCTGTACGCTCAGCGAGTGAAAGCACTTCCTTGAGGGAATCAAGAATATCACTCCCTTCGCAACGCATATGTACTGCAAAAAGTCTCTTGTACTCAGCAACTACCTTTAGGAGAGCAAGCAACTCCTTCTCTTCAGCAATATGAAGTTCGCAATATAGGACATATTCCTGCTTAAGCCATTTTTTGCT
>NZ_JAEKNT010000010.1 GCF_016406725.1 Sphaerochaeta sp. S2
CTTCTACATTTGATGAAAGCTTTAAACAAGCTGTCAGAAGTTTAAAGCAGTCTTTTATCAGCAAAAAAATCGAACCAATCAGAGAAACTATCCAGGACAAAATTGAAAAGCATACCAATATTTTGCAAAAGGATCCACATAACTTTATTAAGAACTTAACTTCTGGTAAAATTGTGAATTCTGAGTTTGAAGCAGAGGAAATGAAGCATTTCATTTTATTCTATTCACCAACTATTATTATGATTAATATTAGACAGAAGAAGGTCTATTATGGCGTTGAACTAGAAAATCTTGCCCCTGAGGAAAAAGATGAAGACTTTCATTTAGCGTTATTTAAATTCCTATCCGATCCTAAACGTTACAAAATGATTCAGATGCTTTCTAAGTAAAAGTGGTATGCGTATGAATTGGCCAAGACTTTTAATATTACACCTGCAACGATGAGTTACCATATCAACAAACTATACGGACTCGGGCTTATCCACGTTGAACAAGGTGAGCAAAATAAACTTTACCTTGAGCTTGATAAGGAAAGATTAACTTACTTGCTATCACAGATCAAAGATGACTTAATAAAATAACTTCTTTTTGAAGTTTTTTTTATTTTTTTGAAACTTTTTCATTTTTCATGTGTATCTATAAGTAGAGGGCCCAGAAAGGAAGTAACATGAGATTTAAAAAAACAAAAAAAATAACGGATGAATTTTCAAAATGTGCAGCATCAGAAACCATTCATGTCAATGGCACTGCATTTATTCCAATTCATAAGATAGAATTTAAAATAATTGATTCTAACTTCGCCGGATTTGGTACAATTGAATCAAAGGGAATCGTTATGGTTGATAAAGATCATGTAGCATTCTTTACTCAGGATGAAAATATAAATTTGGAAACTGTTAAAAAAGATATACCAGAATTGGATAATCGTATCCAATCAGAACAGAATTAGGAGGATTTTATGAACATTAACGAAAACGTAAACGTATTATTTGAAAAATTTGAGTCATTTATCAAATCACAAACTATTATCGGTCAAGAAATCAAAGTTGGTGATGTAACAATCATTCCAATGGCAAGTATCTCATTCGGCTTAGGTGCAGGTGGTGGTACTGGTAAAGACGCCAATGGACAAGGCGGAGACGGTGGCGGATCAGGTATGTTTGCTAAAGCAACACCTACAGCACTTTTAGTTGTAAATAATGGTGATGTAAATCTAGTGCCTATCCGAAAAGGCAGTAGCTTTGAAGGCTTATTAGAAAGTGTTCCTGCTCTAGTAGAAAAACTTAAAGACATTAAAGATAGTGAACCAAAATCAGAACAAGAAGAAGAATAGAAC
>NZ_JAEKNT010000011.1 GCF_016406725.1 Sphaerochaeta sp. S2
CGGTAACGGTGTACTCGCCCTTCTGTTTGGCAGCTTCTTCCTCACGGTCGATCTTGTAGATACCGTTTACCTGAGCCTTGCCGGTAAGGTAGAGAATACCCTTCTCCTTACAGGAAGCAGCAATGAAGATATTCTCATCAGTGAGGGGAAGTCCTTCCTTCTCGAGCATCTCTTTTGCTACCTTGACACCCTTCTTGGGATCGGCATCGTTGATGTCGACAACCTTCTTGGTGGTGGGCTCCATCTTCATCTGCTCAGCACAGATCTTTACAACTTCGGCATCGGGTTCTACGGGAGTCTTTCCGAAGTAGCCGAGAACCATCTTGCCGTAGCCTTCTGCAATCTTTTTCCAAGGTCCGAACATGACGTTATTGAAAGCCTGCTGGAAATAGAACTGGGAAACCGGAGTTACGGAAGTTCCGAAACCACCCTTTGCTACAGTCTCAGCCATTGCCTCGACGATGGCGGGATACTTGTCCATCAGGTTGTTGTCACGCAACATCTGGGTGTTTGCCGTAAGGGCACCACCTGGAAGCGGTGAGAACGGGATCTCAGGGCTAACGGTCATTGCTTCAGGGGGAATGATATAATCTTTCATGCAATCCCTGAATACTGACTCAGCTTCACGAATCTTCTTGATGTCGATACCCAGATCATAATCAGTATGGCGAAGTGCGTGCCACATGGTGATGATGTCTGGCTGACAAGTACCACCGGAAACCGGGCTCATGGAGAGGTCTACCTGGTCTGCACCTGCTTCAATTGCACTGACATACTGCTGGATTGATACACCTGCTGTATCGTGGCTGTGGAATACGAGATTCACATCCTTGCCGAGCAACTTCCTTGCTCGCTTGATGGTCTCGTACACATATGCTGGGGTAGAGGTACCACTTGCGTCCTTGAAACAGACAGACTGGAACTCAATTCCTGCATCCATGATCTGCTTCAGGGTTGCTTCATAGAAGTCTGGGTCGTGAGCGCCCTCGGTGTTTGGGGGAAGACTCATCATGGTTACGACTACTTCGTGGCGAAGTCCTGCGTCAACAATGGACTTTCCACTGTCAATGAGGTTGTTGACATCATTGAGTGCATCAAAGTTACGGATGGTGGAAATACCGTGCTTCTTGAAAAGCTTTGCATGCAGGTCGATGATATCCCTTGGTTGGGAATCGAGACCGACAACGTTAACACCTCGGCTGAGGGTCTGCAGGTCTGCATCATCCCCGGCAACACGACGGAACTCATCCATCATGGCAAAGGCATCTTCATTGGTGTAGAAGTACAGGGACTGGAAGCGGGCACCACCGCCGGCTTCGAAGTGATTGATGCCAGCCTCTTTGGCTGCTGCAACTGCAGGCATGAAATCCTTGGTGAATACACGTGCACCGTATACTGACTGGAATCCGTCACGAAACGCTGTGCACATAAAATTGACTTTCTTCTTCATTTGAGATGATCCTCCGGGGTTTCTTATTCTTTTGACTTTGCGAAGGCTGCTACAATTGCTGCTGCTATGTCTGCCTCACTGGCAGAGGAAGCAGAAGCTGTGACAGCTGCGGGACTGCTTACAACGGCTTTGGGCTTCTGTGGTGCGATTTTTCTTGCAATGGCGCTCATGGCCTTGGTAAGGAAAAACAGCAACGTAAGAAACACAAAGACCGTAGCAATACCCAGAATCATGAGGATGACCCCATTCTCCAACTGGGCGACAAGTTGCTCTTTCGGTAGTTGCGCTAAGAATACCATACGAACTCCTAATAAGGTTTATAGTGATCGTAGCCAAGGACTACAAATGACACACTGGGGGTTAGTATATCGGAATCATGGGGAGCGTTTCAAGTAAAGGTACGATAAATGCTTTTAGGAATTTAGCATAGCTCATTTTTTGAAAGGGTTTTTTATACGAAAAAACCAATGTTCACAACTTAAGCCCAACTTTCCCAAAATCTTAACAATTTGACTTGTGATTATGATGGAATTTGGTCTTTCGCTTGTTTTCTGCCCTTGGTACTGTCCGCCCTGGTTTTATGGGGCAGACAAACCTTTCCGCCCT
>NZ_JAEKNT010000012.1 GCF_016406725.1 Sphaerochaeta sp. S2
GTGCGGAAGGTGACCTCTGCACAGGGCAGTCCGCCTGCGATCAGGGCTCCTGCAAGACCCTCGGCCTTGCTGGCATCATCGATCTTCACCACCGGTACCAGGCCGATCGTATGGATTTGTTCAAACAGTGCTTCATGCATATGCGTTGCTCCTTCTTGGATATTCCAAATATGAAACGATGTTTCAAAATATCATTGACAGACTCAAGCATACCTTCTATGATTTGAAATATCAAGAGGATATTACTGTTCCTGTATAAAAATATGGAGGAGACTTCTATGGGAAATACATTTGTAACATTTGGCGAGATCATGTTGAGACTCAAGTCCCCAGGGCATGAGCGGTTCTTCCAATCTCCTGCTTTGGAAGCCACCTTTGGCGGAGGAGAGGCCAATGTCGCTGTCTCTCTCTCATTGCTTGGAAAGAAATCACGGTTTGTGACCGCACTTCCTGCCAATGCCATTGGAGAGGCTGCAGTACGTGAGGTCCGTAAGTATGGTGTTGATACCTCAGCGGTTACCATGACCAAGAAGGGCCGTGTCGGTATCTACTTCCTGGAAACTGGGGCAAACCAGAGACCCAGTAGTGTCGTTTATGATCGTGCAGAGAGCTCCATTGCGCTCAGCAAACCTTCTGATTTTGATTTCAAATCAGTACTTGCTGATGCACAATGGTTTCATATCACCGGCATCACCCCGGCAATCAGCCAGGATGCAGCAGACAGTAGTCTTGCAGCAATGAAGGCGGCCAAGGAAGCTGGAGCCACCGTATCCATCGATTTGAACTACCGAAAGAAACTCTGGAACTATGGAAAGAAAGCACCTGAGGTAATGAGGGAATTGGTCAAGTTTGCTGATGTAATCATTGCGAATGAGGAAGATATCCAGAAGTGTCTGGGTATTGAGGCCAAAGTTGATGTTACCAGTGGTGAGTTGGATACAGATGTCTACAAGGATCTTACCGAAGAGGTGAAGCGCCAGTTCCCCAATGTTTCGGTGGTTGCCGTTACCCTCAGGGAGAGCAAGAGTGCCGACCACAATGGGTGGAGTGCAGCACTCAGCGGCAAGAGTGGCTTCTACCTCTCCAAGCACTATGAGATCACGGATATCATTGACCGTGTCGGTGGTGGAGATTCCTTCTCTGCTGGTTTGATCTTCGCACTCAGTGAGTATGGGGATGATGAACAGTATGTCATCAACTTTGCAGTGGCAGCGTCAGCCTTGAAGCACTCCATCGATGGAGACTTCAATCTCAGCACCAAAGCAGAGGTTGAGGCACTGTGCAAGGGAGATGGAAGCGGTCGCGTTCAGCGATAAGCACTTTCAGACCTAAAAAAATCAGGGGGAGCAAGCTTTTCGAAGTTTGCTCCTCTCTCTTTACCAAACCTTTACCTTGTTTCCTTATAGAGTAGATAGTACATCCCTATACTTGGCTCAACGACAAACAAAGGAGTCAATAAAATGCGTAAGACAATGATACTTTCCGTAATCTTCGTAGTGGCAATGGGTGCTGTCCTCTCTGCACAACCCATCAGCGAGCAGCAGGTTGAACTTACCCTGACTGAGGAAATAGTAGAAACTACCGGGGCTGAAGGATTGCTCTATATGGCAGAAGAAGAGAAGCTTGCCAGGGATGTCTACCTTGCACTCTATGATATGTGGGGAAGTCGTGTATTTCTCAACATTGCAAATGCTGAACAACAGCACATGGATGCAGTTTCTGCGATCATGAATGATAAGGAGATAACCAATCCTGTTGAAAATTCAGAGATCGGGGTCTTCCACAACACCGAAATTGCCGAACTCTATGAGAGTCTGGTTGCGCAAGGCAGTACATCCATCGAAGAAGCTTTCCTTGTTGGAGCCATCATAGAGGATCTTGATATCTATGACTTGCAACGCTACATAGAGGCAAGTGAGGATGAAGTGGAAATCTGGGTGTACAACAATCTGCTCAGAGGTTCAGAGAGCCATATGCGAGCATTCGTAAGGCAGCTGGATAGATATGGTCTGGATTATACTGCCCGCTATATCAGCGACGCTGAACTTTCCAGAATCCTTTCACGACGCTGATCAGCTTCTGCGCTCCTGTGATGGATGAACAATTCCTCGGTTGCCAAGGAGAGCTTGGTGACCGAGAATTCTGTTCCTTCTGGGTAGATGTAGTACGTATCTTCCAAGGTGGATAGGTCCACACAGTCGCCTTTCCCAAAATATTCATACTCAATATGGCAGGCATACATGCTCAGCGAAGGTTTTGACAAGAAGAATGCGTTGTGGTCAAATTCCCCTTCCAAGGTAAAGCCTTCCATGGAATGAGTCAGTTTTGCTTTCCCCAAGGGAATGTATCCCTTTGCATTGGGAAGAGCTTCTACTCTTGCCTGTGTCTCAAAGAAGTAGGAGCCATTTTCAATCTCTTGGCGAACCTGTTCCCGTTCCCACTCATACCAATCGGGAATGTGGGAGAACTCTGTGGTTAGTGTATGTTCGTCATCAGCTTTCCCAACTGCTTTCAACTCACCATACTCGCTCATTTCCCACTGTTTGTGGCAAGCTCCACATCCCAGGATTGTACCTTTGCTGTACATCTTGTATTCACGAAGGCAGTGAGGGCATTGATACAGCGGTTTATGTAAACCCTCTGCCCGTTTGGGATACGCTATTCTGATCTTGTTCTCTTTCTGCCACGCATACTCATCATATTGGAAGGCTTTTCGTATAACCTTGTTGACTTCACTGGTCTTGGCTTGTTTGAGCTCTTCAGCAGTGAAAAGCAGTGAAAGATCGGCTTCAATTCGGTTTCCTCGACTTTTCAGGTTCCAAAGAGGGCTATTCAGGTAGTGTCCATGCATATTCAGCATCACCACAGGAACTCCCAACAGTTTGGCCATCTTGCCGAGGGAGTCAGGAAGTATGGCAGTCGTACCCACCAGCGAATATCGAGCTTCCGGGTAGAGAGCCAGGATATCCTTGTTGACAGTCAATACCTCTCTGATATGTCTGACCAGCTGCAGGTCATTGGTAAACTTTCGTTTGCATATTCCCCCAGCATTTCTCAGCAGCCACTCTCGTTTGAGAAACCCATCGATTGCCACGACATAGTTTGCTCTATAGGGGAAGAGGGCAGCGGTGGTCACCTTGAAATCAATGAATGCCATATGCGTACAGAGCAAAAGAAAGGGAGGTTTGACCCCTTCCATTCTCTTACGATTGATTTTCAGCTTATGTTTCCACACTGCAGGGTAACTGAGTAGCCACGTTACAGGTCTTAGATAGTGGCGTTGTCTGATGGGCTTTTTCTGCATATCAAAACGCTTTGCTTGCTGTAGTTTCTCAAATCCCGTCATTACCGTCTTCCTTTGTCACAATGTAGCGTGTAGGAACCAAGAGAACAAGAGCGGCGCTGTAGTCATTGGATAACTACCACGAATTTTGTATAGTGCAACCATGAAACACACAACCCTGTATGAACTGGCCAAGGCCTATCAAGATGCTTCCATAGATTCAGTTTTTTCAGAAAACGACCTGATCTGCATACTTTCTGAAGAACAGGTACCATATTATGTATCGGTTGTAGATTCAGCGTTTGCAGCCTATCGGGGGGAAAAGGGCCTTACTGGTTATCTTGCTCTCTCCTTACAGGACGAAGGCATCTCTGAGATGGAAAACCTGGATCTACAAGAGGCTCAGGAGTGTTTGCTTGGCATTATGCGAACAGGGAAAGAGAATCTGGAAGAGAGCGACCTCAAGGCGGCTGAAGAGAGTGGGGTCCTTTTCAGCGAGGATGCCTACCCCCAGTTCAGGATCAAGGAACAGTACAAGGTCCCCTGGTACATCAGTGATAAAGAAGAAGCGGATTTAATCCTCATCCTTCGTGGCTTGTTGTTTGCCAAGGAGTATTTCGCATCCTATAAGAAAACCAAGAAGACCAACACGTTTTCTTTCTGGCTTGACTCTCTTCAGTTGGAAGAGACAGACAAGAAGGAGTACATTCCCACGCTGGAGAAGAAAGGTGATAGCTTTTCAGTCAGTGTACGTGTATTGCAGGATGAAGCATATGGATTCTACTATCCGCAAGCTTTTTTCACCAATGAGGATCGACAGTTGCAGTATAAGAGAATGCGGGCAAAACCAGGAAAGATCATGGCACTGGCAATCGGCATGATGGTCGAGCCAATGCTCCCTGGAGAAGGGGAAAGACCTGTGTATCCTTTCTATAGCCTTGCCTATGACCCGCAATCTCATCAAGTGCTTGATGTCTTCCTGGTTGAGGATTATGAGCAGGAACATGGGAAGATCATCAGTCGTTTGCTCGAACTGTTTGAGAAAGAAGGCAAGCCACAGGCAATCCACTGTTATGGCAAGAGAACCCTTCCGCTGCTTTCGGAATTAGGTAAGCAGATCGGCATCATGGTGGTTGGTGGGAATCAGAAGGAAGAGATGGATAGTCTGATCCAGGATATGTTCAGGGAACTCTATGAGATACCTCATGACCATGATCATCATACCTGTAATCACGAACACCATCACCATCATCATGAGGAGTAGGTAATCAGGCATCTCCTCGCTTGGGAACGATACAGATGAACACAAATTGCTCCTCTCCTGCGTTGGAAATCTGATGGTCGATTCCATCCGGCACATAGGCAACCGATCCACTTTCCAGTGGATAATCCTTTCCATCCATGAAGAGATTCCCTTTTCCTTCCACTGCAAAAATGACATGTTGCCAGGGATGGGAATGGTGAGGGGCCTTTCCTTCCTTCTCCAAGGTGAACATGCGCATTACATAGTCTTCCCACCCTTGCTCAGGGCCAATGAGGACCTGTTTGATGACCTTCTCAGCTATATTCTTTTTTTCAATCTCATCGCGATGTGATACAAACATACGCTCTCCTATTTTCCTTGTAATCGTTCCATTACCCAGTCAGTACGCATGCCACTCTCTCCTGTACTGAGACAGCGGCCTTTTCCCAACAATTCATCGGTAACCGTTTGGATGAGGGGCTGTGCTACATGTTCTGGAGGTTCAGGAACGGCAATAATCTCTCTCCCCTTCTCTGTCTCAAGTGTTATCGGTTTCCCGATATCCAATACAGAGTAGGAGAGGATCCCCTTACTACCGAAGATGGTGGTGGTATCCTCATCCTTGCAGGTGTTGAAACACCAAAGTCCCGTACCACAGACACCACGCTCTGTCCTGAAACTGCCATGGACAATATCATCTGCTTCATACGTTTTGCTCTGGTTTCTCCCTTCTCCTGTTGCCTCGACAATGGGGCCAAAATAGAAGTCGATCAGATCAAGGGAGTGTGAGCCAACATCGAGCAACAAACCGCCCCCGCTCTTCTCTGGTTGTACTCTCCATCTCCCCTTGTCCACGGTATCTTCTGGTTTTATGGATTGCAGCAACTCCACATGGACTGCCCTGATTTCTCCAAGTTTTCCACTGTCGATCATCTCTTTGATCATAAGGTATTTTGGGAGTGCTCTGCGGTAGTAAGCACTGAAAAAGGGAATGGAGTGTTGCTTGCAATACTCCACCATCTCCTTGCTTTGTGCATAGGAAACTCCCAGGGGTTTTTCACAGTAGACGGGTTTTCCCTTTGATGCTGCGAGGAGCGTATAGTAATGGTGGGAGTCTGGATGGGTTGCAATGTAGATTGCATCCACCTGTGGATCTTCAATGAGTTTGAGTGCGTCATCATACCAGGTATCCACTCCATGGCGCCTAGCATAATCTGCTGCCTTCTCCGCATTTCGCCTCATGACAGCTACAAGTGAAGCCCCCTCTGCTTTCTGGAATCCAGGGCCGCTTTTCACTTCAGTTACATTGCCGCATCCTATAATACCCCATCTAATTTGTTGCATGAGTTGACTCCTTTTTCACCATGATAGCTCATAGGAGGAGAAAAAACATCCCCGGATTGCATTTCCGGGGATTTCTTACCGTTACTTGCCTTCTTCCCAGCCTAGGAGGTGAGAGAGGTTTGTACATGCCTCTAGTATTGATTTGGTGATATGTTCCTGTTCTTCTGGATTGAACCGGAAGAGAGGCCAGGAGACACTCATCGCAGCAACGACCTTTCCTGTGTAGTCCTTGATCGGGGAGCCAATGCAGAGCGTACCCATTTCATGCTCTTCATTGTCGCTTGCCCAGCCTCGATCGCGGATTAGCTGCAACTCCTGTTTCAATACCCCAACATCGGTAATGGTGTTTGGGGTGAATGGTTTCATCTTCACAGAGGAGAGGTATTCAATAAGGGTGTCTTGAGGCATATCACTGAGCAGAACCTTCCCAATAGCTGTACAGTACAGGGGAATTGCTTTTCCCACCCGTGAGTACATCCTGATGGTGAAGGAGGACTCCTTCTTCAGGACATAGACTGCCTTGTCCTCCTCCAGTACTCCCATATGCACCGTCTCGCCCAGTTCATCACAGAGATCTTGGGCGACAGGATTGGCTACATGAATCAGATCGATATGCTCAAGTCCACGGGATCCCACAGAGAACATCTTCAGCGTTAGGCTGTAGAGGTCTGTGTTATCCCGATAGACATAGCCAAGGTTGACCAAGGTGGAAAGAAACCTGAGCAGGGTTGCTTTTGGCAAACCCGTCTCCTTGGAGAGTTGTTCCAGATTGATGCTCTGATGCTTGGACAATGTCTCCAGGATGACGATAGTTCTAATAACTCCGCTGGTTTGTTGTTTCTCTCCTGCCGGATTGGTTTTCTTTCCCATGGTATCAACCCTCGAAATAAGCTTTTGCATTACCAAAGGAGATGTTCTCAACCACCTTTCCCAGCATCTCCATGTCGTATGGAACTTCTCCCTCTTCTGCCCAGGTACCCAATATATTACAGAGGATACGTCTGAAATACTCGTGCCTGGAGTAGGAGAGGAAGGACCGGCTGTCGGTAAGCATCCCGATGAAACGGGGGAGCAGGCCAACGTTGCCCAGAATCTTCATCTGTTCTTCCATACCATCCTTGTGGTCAGCAAACCACCAGGCAGAACCAAGCTGCATTTTTCCTGGAATCCCATCCTGGTAACAGCCCATCAAGGTAGCCAAGGTGTAATAATCCTTTGGGTTGAGTGTATAGAGAATCGTCTTGGGTACCTCACCGGTGGTAGAGAGATTGTTCAGGAAAGCGGACAGTCCTTCAGCAAGATCCTTGTCGTGGGAGGCGTCATAGCCGGTATCAGGTCCGAGTTTCTTGTACATCAAGCCATTGTTGTCTCTGATGGCTGCAAAATGCAACTGCATGGCAATGTCACGCTTTGCATACGCCTTTGCAAGATGAGTAAGGACAAACGTCTTGTAGGCTTCCACCTCTTCATGGTTCAGGCACTTGCCATTCATCTTCTTCGCGAAGATTTCATTCACTTCCCGCTCGCTCTTGAAAACAGCTGGAGCGGTCACCAGCGCATGGTCGCTTGCCTTGCAACCCATACTTACAAAGAAATCCAGTCGATCGATCAGGATCGCAACAACATCGCTTACCAAGGTGATGGATTTCCCGGAAACAGTTTCCAAGGATTCCATATAAGCGCAGAATGTCTCTTTCTCAATGTTCAATGCCTTGTCAGGACGGAAGGAGGGTATTACTTTGGCGGGGACTTCCTTCTGTGAGGCAATTTGCTTATGGTATGCCAAATCATCAGCGGGGTCATCGGTGGTTCCTACCGCGTAGACCTTGAACTGCTTCATGATACCTGTTACCGAAAGGTTCTCGTTTTCCTTGAACTGTCGGTTTGCCTCTTCATAAATTGCCTTTGCATTCTTGGTGTTGAGTACCTCATGGATGCCAAAATACCGTTGTAGTTCGAGATGGGTCCAATGGTAGAGAGGATTTCCCAAGGCATTTTCCATGGTACCTGCCCATGCCAGAAACTTTTCATACGGGTCTGCGTCCTTCCCGGTAACCAGTTCCTCTGGTACCCCATTTGCACGCATGGCACGCCACTTGTAGTGATCGCCTCCAAGCCAAGCATCGGTGATGGTCGAGAACTTTTTGTTCTCAGCTATTTCCTTCGGGTTGAGGTGGCAGTGATAATCATAGATCTTCTGGTCTTTTGCATACTCATGATACAGCTTCTGGGCTGTTTTTGTTTGTAATAGAAAGTGTTCGTCCATGAATTGTTTCATAATCGTTCTCCTTTTTTTCGCGTTCTAGAGGATGACCCCATCCTTGAACAGCGATATCTCTGCATACCCATTCTCTTCGTTCCTTGTCTTCTTTTCACCACTGGCAACTGCCTGGATGAGAGAGAGGAAATCGGAGAGTACCTCTTCATTGTCTTCAGCTAAGAGCCTTCCTGCATCAAAATCAATCCAGTTGGGTTTTTTTGCAGCCAAATCACTATTGCTGGAAATCTTTACTGTGGGGACAGGAGCTCCCAATGGGGTTCCTCTTCCTGTGGTAAAGAGAATGATATGGGCGCCGGTAGCTGTGAGCGCTGTAGTGGAGACAATGTCATTGCCTGGACCTGAGAGGAGGTTCAGTCCCCTTCTCGTTACCTGCTGTCCATAGGCAAGGACATCGGTGATGATTGCCTCTCCACCTTTTTGGATGCATCCAAGGCTCTTGTCTTCCAAGGTTGAAATTCCTCCAGCCTTATTCCCTGGGGAGGGATTCTCATACACTACCTGATCATGCTTGACGAAGTACTGTTTGAAGTCATCGATCAAGCGTACGGTCTGCTTGTAGACGTCTTTATCTTGGCTGCGGTTCATCAACAGCTGTTCTGCTCCGAACATCTCGGGAACCTCGGTAAGAATTCCGGTCCCTCCCATGGCAGTCAATGCATCGCAGAATCGACCAACCAAAGGATTGGCTGTAATGCCGCTGAGGCCATCAGAGCCACCACATTTGAAACCCACAATGAGGTTGTCCATCCCCACTGGCTCCCTTCTGTCGTTCTGCATGGCATCATGGAGTGCTGCTATGAGTTTCTTGCTCTCCTCAATTTCATCACCCACTTCCTGTGAGGTAAGGAATTTCACCCTGTTTGGATCGACATCCCCCACCAGCTCCTTGAAGGACTCGGGGGTGTTGTTCTCGCAACCGAGAGCAAGTACCAATACCCCTCCAGCATTGGGATGGTGAACCAAGTCAGCGAGAATGGTTCTTGTTGCCTCATGGTCATCGCCAAGCTGGCTGCACCCGTATGGGTGGTTCCATACATGGATTCCATCATACCTTTCATTGACAGGAAAGGTCTGGTTTGCCCAAGAGACCAGTGTTTCTGCTATCTTGTTTACACAACCAACCGTTGGTACGATCCAAAGCTCATTTCTGATGCCGATCTTTCCATTTGCCCGTCGATAGGCTTGGATTGTCGGGGTTTTGTCCGCCCAGAAGGCTTTACGTTTCTCCGCTTTTTCCTGAAATTGCAATGCAAGTTCTTTGTTGTAATGGTAGGCGGCTGTCTCTGAGAGGAGTGTCTTGATATTGCTTGCATGGACATGCTCGCCCTGACAAATATGTTGTTTTGCCTGTCCGATGGGAGCTCCGTACTTGATGACTGGTTCTCCCTCTGCAATATCTTTGATGGCAAACTTATGGCCGGAGGGAATATCCATCACCAATGTGATATCTTTCCCCTGTACACGGACCACCTCCCCCTTGCCAAGGGGGGCTATTGCAACTGCCACCACATCATCTGGGTGGATGGTAATGAATTTGTACTGCTCCATACGTACTCCTACAGTGCCTGCATGGCTTTTTGCATACCGACAGACCAGATGGCCTCTAAGTTCTTCTCAACTGCATGCTGTAAGCCTTCGATCTGGGTAAGATCCTGGGACCACCAAGCGGAATTGGAAAGTACAGCGGTGCTGATACGTTTCGCTCTTGCCAATCCTTCATCACGCTCTTTATAGAGGGCTGCAAAGGTCTCCAGAATGTCCTGGTTGTCTTGGATGAGATAGGTCTCGGTTCCTCTTTTTCCCTTCAGTGCACTGCCTTCATATTCGGTCCCTTCGTAGAAGCTGATCAAGGCTGAAAGTGCGAAGACCAGTCTTTTAGGGAGAGAACCTTGCTTTGTAATGTATCCAAGCAGGCTTGGAAGGTTTCGGGTCTTGAACTTTGAGACAGAGTTGAGTGAAATGGAGAGCAACTGATGTGGGTTATACGGGTTTTCAAACCGTTCCAGCACATCATTTGCATACGCTTCCAACTCCTCTTTTGAGCCATCCATGGAAGGGATGATCTCTTCAAAGATTCCTCCATGCATGAATGGGTACAACAAGTTTTTGTCTGCGATACAATCCTGTACGGTGTTATGCCCTGCCTGATATGCGGCAAGTACACTCATAGTATGTGCTCCGTTGAGAATCCGAACCTTCCGGGTTCTATAGAAGCTCATAT
>NZ_JAEKNT010000013.1 GCF_016406725.1 Sphaerochaeta sp. S2
TGCTTGTACTCTTCAAATCCGTTCTCTACTGCAATACGTTTCATATCGCGGATACGAACTGCTCCCTCATAATCCATGCGGGTACAGTGCAGCTGGCACTGGTGGTCACAGATATGACCGGTGATGGCGGGAAGGGCATTCTTGTCATAGATGACTGCCAAGGCTTCCCCATAGCGTCCCTGACCAACAAGCTGGACATACTCAGGTACGTCCTGATGAATCGGGCATGCAGTTTGGCAAGGTGCAACATAGCAATCAAAGAGAGGAAGTTTCTCACCGATCTTCACGGTATCAGTTCCCCTGAAGTCTTTCTCAGCTACTGCATACTTGCCAGCTCGTGCATCCTCCGAGAGCTTTTCGAGTTTCTCGACATCAATGCCATCCATCTTCCAGGCATCACTCTCTTCAAGGATTTCCACAAGCTGTTTCATGCGGGTGTAGCCACCTGGCTTGAGCATATCGGTTGCCAGGGTAATTGGCCTGATACCACTCTCGAACAGTGCCTTGATCGTAAAGGCATTGGCACCACCACTGTAGCTGATGGGAAGCTTTCCGTTAAATTCCTTGCTGAGCTTAAGTCCCACCGTTGTGGAAATAGGAAGCAGGGTACGGCCTGACATGTACATCTCACCACCGGGGAGTACTCCCTGGTCGTTCACTGATCCAAGGGTATTGGTCAGTTTAACACCAAAACCCCTGCCCTCTTTCTTTGCGAGGTCAACCAGGCGATGCAACATGGCAATTGCATCAGGGTATTGCAGATCGTGCTCAAAGCTTTCCTTGCTGATGGTAAGGTAATCAAACCCGAGATCATCTAGGATTTTTCGAACTGTATCAAATCCAAGCAAGGTTGGATTGAGCTTTACAAAGGTGTCTACCTTCTTCTCTGTCAGCATATAGCTGCAGATGGCTTCAATTTCTTTTGGCGGACATCCATGCATGGTACTGAGCGTGGTCGACGGGCTGATATTCCAGCTGATCTTCTCAGTGATGCCTTTAAGCTTCTTCTCGAGCCCTTCCCAAGGAGTGCCTTCGAACAAACCCTCTTCGATCAGTGCTTCCAGCTCCTGCAAGTACTCAGCAAAGCGTTCATCTTTGCGAGCGTCGATCATGGAGTCGATGAATTTCTGCATCTTCTCTGTCTTGATGCCTTCCAGGTTGTAACCAACAGACATATTAAAGATAAAGGAAGGCTTCTCGAACTTACCTTTCTGCATTACTGCTTCCAGCAGATGCAGGATAATCCAAGCTTTTGCATACTCGTCCCATGCTTTGGGAAGGGTAAACTCGCTGGACCATTCAACGTTGTATCCTTCATCCCGTGCATCAATACAGGGTTTCTCAATTTCCAAGGTATCAAGCACCTGGACTGTCTTCAACTCCATGAATCGGCCACCGACAAGATAACTTGCGATGATATTCTGGGCCAACTGGGTGTGGGGGCCTGCAGCGGGTCCGCAGGGTGTGGCACAACTCTGGGAGAATACGTTCAGGCTGTGCTTGCCGCTCTCATGATAAAATTGTTCTTCGGCAATACCGAATATGGTATGGTGATTTCTGTACTCACCAACGATACGGCTAATAAGTTCCGTGAAGGGAACTGGGCGCATAATGTCTCCCATTACTCACTCCTTCGAAAGGTGTCGCCGGGTTCACTACCCGACCCTTTCTCATTCTAATGCAGATTGAAGAGAAGTCAATATTTTTTGCAACATTTCGCAACAAACATTTCATACCAATGATGAACACCCTCTATGAAATTCTTTGTATATCCTCAAATACCAATGGCCTACAAAAAGGATATCTTCTGGTATGAGTATAGCATCAATGTCCATCGAAAAAAACGCACTTTTCGCTAGTATTATCGATTCTAACTACCACTTAACGCAAATTAGTTTTCAAAAATTCAACTTTTACGAATATTATCTTTACATTTTTTCTCATTACGGTATACTTGACTAATCAAAAAATAGTAACCAAGTGTCACCACGGAGGAATAGGCATGCTGATTAATTTGAATGTCAATGAAGAAGTACGGAAAAAGAATATCCAACGTTGTAGGGAGAAAAACATCTTGCTACCTACTTTTAAGCAGATGATGGATCCTTCTACCGTACCAGCTGATATTAAAGAGAAACTGACCCATGTAGGACTTTGGGATGTCGATCCTTTGAACCTGTTCAGGATTACTTGGAAAAACGAACCTACCAAACAGGGTGGAACCTTCGGTGGTGTGAACTATATTGAAGTACCCCGTGAAATCACCGGTGTTAAGGCAAGAATCCTTGCCCTGGTCGGCAAGTGGTTCCCGACCGGTGCCCATAAAGTCGGAGCAACCTACGGCTGTCTCGCTCCAGCTCTGGTTTCTGGAAACTTTGACTCCGTTCACCAGCAGGCTGTCTGGCCTTCCACCGGTAACTACTGCCGTGGTGGCGCATACAACAGTGCATTGCTGAACTGTGACTCCATTGCAATTCTCCCTGAAGAGATGAGCCAGGAACGATTCAATTGGCTGAAAGAAGTTGCAGGCGAAGTGATTGCAACCCCAGGCTGTGAGTCCAATGTTAAGGAAATCTTCGACAAGTGTCATGAGCTCGATGCAGAGCGCGGAAACAATATTGTTATCTTCAACCAGTTCGACCAGTTCGGTAACTACCTCTGGCATTATAAGGTAACTGGAGCTGCAATACTCGAAGCACTCAAGCAAGAGAATGTCGCACCTGAGAATGTTCGTGGGTATGTTTCAGCTACTGGAAGCGGCGGCACTTTGGCTGCAGGTGACTTCCTCAAGGAACATTTCCACGATCTCAAGATTGTGGCTGCTGAAGCATTGCAGTGCCCCACTCTTCTCCGCAATGGGTTTGGCGGACACCGTATTGAAGGTATCGGCGACAAACACGTTCCTTGGGTACACAACGTAAAGAATACTGATATGATCGCTGCTGTTGATGACCAGGACTGCATGGACCTCTACCGCTTGTTCAACGAACCTGCTGGTATCGAGTACCTCAAGAAAATGGGCTTGGATTCCAAGGCAATCGATGAGTTGCAGATGTATGGCATCAGTGGCATCGGTAATGTACTGGCAGCCATGAAGATGGCAAAGTACTACGAGATGGAAGAAGATGATGTGATCTTCACTGTCCTTACCGACAGCTCGGAGATGTACACCTCCCGCTTGAAGGAGCAGAATGAGATCCAGGGTCAGTTTGATGAGAGTGCAGCAATCCGTGCACTTGCAGCTTGTGCTCATGCACAGGGCATCGAAAACCTGAAGGAACTCAACTACTACGATCGTTTGGCTGTACATAACCTGAAGTACTATACTTGGGTTGAACAGCAGGGCAAGACCTATGAGGAAATCAATGCACAGTGGTATGATAAGAACTACTGGAAAGATATTCCTGCAATGGCTGACCAGATCGACGAGTTGATCGAGGCATTCAACAAGGAAATCTTGGCCAAATAGGTCAAGCAAAGCAACAAATGCCGGGCCTTGTGTCCGGCATTTTCTTGATGAGGAGGAACCATGCGTTTTACCTATGAATGTTGTGACTGCGGTGCAGTCTATGAGACGGATGAGGTAATCTATCAATGCCCTACCTGTGCCAAAGAGAATGATGGCACCTCATTTCCGAAAGGAAATGTCATCGTAAAATTGAATAAGGAAGATGTAGAGAAACTTGCAAAGCAGGACCATGTCTCTATGTATGACTTCTTTCCCTACCCGGTCCCTGACAAGGATGTCTATCCTGTGGGAGGAACCCCTGTCGCAAAACCAAAACGGCTCGCCACTAAGTACGGACTGAAGAACCTGGTCTGCAAGCTGGACAGTGCTTTGCCTTCAGGGTCTTTCAAAGATCGTGCAAGTCAGCTGATCGCTGCCCAGGCTCTGTATCATAACCAGAACAAGATAGCCTTGGCGTCCACGGGGAATGCGGGAGCTGCAATGAGTTGTGCTGGGGCCGCTTACGGCCTTGAGATTGTTCTTTTTGTACCAGCAACTGCTCCGGTCAATAAGTTGATGCAGAGTGTGTTGTATGGAGCAACTGTTGTTCCGGTAAAGGGCAGTTATGATGATGCTTTTGCACTCTCCATCGCTTACACCAATGAGTTCGGAGGGATCAATAGGAATACTGCTTACAACCCAATGACCATCGAAGGAAAGAAGAGTGTTTCCATCGAGCTGTTTGAGCAACTGGGACGCAAGGTGCCTGACGTAGTATATGTACCTGTTGGTGATGGTTGTATTTTCGCAGGTGTTTACAAGGGCTTCTATGACTTAAAGGAAGCTGGTTTGATCGAGAAGGTCCCTCAACTTGTTTGTGCACAGAGCAAGCAGAGTAATGCGATCAGCACCGCTTGGAAGAGCGGTGATTTCACCAATCTTCCGAAGGCTACCACCCGTGCTGATTCAATCAGCGTAGAGAGTCCTGCTAACGGTAGAATGGCGGTAAGGTACATCAATGAGAGCAATGGCTGGGCAACAGAGGTAGACGACCAAGCAATCCTTGATGCACAGCTTGAGCTTGCCAAGGATGCGGGTATTTTCGTAGAGCCTGCAGCTGCTTGTGCATGGGCAGCGCTTAGAGCTGATAGCGAAATGCTTAGAGAGAAGTTTGGTGAGGATGTAGAGGTCTGCTGCTTGCTTACGGGAACAGGCTTCAAGGATATGGCTGTTTTTGAGGGTAAAGTCTCCATACCAGAGGCAATCGAGAACAGCAAAGAGGCGGTCAGAAATCGTTTCAAGTAAAAAAACAGGGGAAAGCGGTGCCAAATGGCACCGCAATCTTCTTTCTCCTTTGACAAAATTGCCCGCTTACAGTACCTTTTGACCTGTGATGAGGAGATTCGCATGGAAAGTTTTCTAATCGGTCTCGGAGTTGGCGTAGTACTCGCTATTGTCCTCGTGGTTGTCATGTCTGTTAAACGGCATAAGGAGATCCTTGCAGCAAACAAGGAAACCGAACGTCTGAAGAGGATGTTGACTGACCGAATGGACTTGGAAAGCGAAGGTCTGTCCAAGCTGAAAGAACAAAATGAAGAGCTGAAGAAGCAGAATGAGAACCTGCGCATCACGATGAACACATACTCACAGAAACCAGGGAGAAAGGAACTCGCTCGTCTGCAGGTCTACCAACTTGCTGTCGATCGACTGACGATCAATAGTCCTGGCTTTGGTGCCGCCTGGCAGGCAGCGCTCAAGGAGAGTGAAGATGAGTTCCAGAAGACCTATGTTGGGGTACAACCGTTTATAAAGCGTCTGATACCAATTAAGAC
>NZ_JAEKNT010000014.1 GCF_016406725.1 Sphaerochaeta sp. S2
GTTGCTGGAAGACCCCTTGGTAACAACCTTCCGCTACCAAGTTGATGGGGAGGAAGAGGATAACTGGACTGTAGTCGACTCTTCTGTCACCAGCTACACCGAGCGTGGGCTTGACGGGACGGTAGACCATGCTCTCTATCTCCAGCAATCGTATGATGGGGTACATTTTAGTGGAAGTGCAATCTCGGTGGCAGAAGCGATGTTCCCACCCGAAGAAGAAGTTCCCGTGGTGGCCAGTGAACCTGTTCCTGCAGTCGAGGAAATGGTTGCAGAAGAGCCAGCTCCCGTAGCTGAGGAAGTAGTAGCTGAAGAACCAGCAGAAGAAGTGGTTCCTGTAGCTGAGGAAGTGGTCGCTGAAGAGCCAGCAGAGGAAGTGGTTCCTGTTGCTGAGGAAGTAGTCGCTGAAGAGCCAGCAGAAGAAGTGGTTCCTGTAGCTGAGGAAGTGGTCGCTGAAGAGCCAGCAGAGGAAGTGGTTCCTGTAGCTGAAGAAGTGGTCGCTGAAGAGCCGGTTCCTGTAACAGAGGAAGTGGTAGCTGAAGAACCAGCAGAAGAAGCTGTTCCTGTAGCTGAAGAGCCTGTAGAAGAGAAGAAGGAAGTGGAAAGCCGATCACGTACAACCCTTACCATGGGTGGCACCTTCAACTTCCAGAGCCCTGCACTCAGCAGATCCAGTACCGACGACTATCATAGGTTCAATCTGCAAGCTGAACTTGGATTGCATATGGAGAACCTGGTGACCTTCAATGACTCACTTGGCTTGGGTGTTGACCTTGGTCTTGCTTATTCTCCGTACCTCATCAATAGTTGGAGAGATGTATTTAACGATGTAATCGCTTTCGATATTGGACCTGCATTTGCCAACTTCGATCAGGCAGGTACCATATCCGTTGCTCCGATGCTGAACATCAGCATGGGTAAGACTGATTTCGATATCGGCCTTGGTGGTTTCCTCACCTGGGGACCTGACTTGGCAACCGACAGTGGGGATGCATTCCTCTACGGTGCCTTCGCGAAGGCTGCGTTGGAGTACCACTTCAACAAGACCTTCAGCATGGGAGCAAGCGCCAAGTACGGCCTAATTCTCAGCGAGGGAACCAGCAGCATGCCACAATTTGCTGAGGGTACTGTCTATATGGGCTTCTCCTTCTAGGGAGAGACACAAATTCCTGGATAAAGAGCCCAGCAATGGGCTCTTTTCTTACACCTGTGCCTTGACCTCTCTTCTTTGGTATGGATATCATAGACCGAGACGGGTACGTCCCCTTCATGATACTATTGCACTGGATTACCTAAGGTCCGGTGCGATAAAAGGATGGTTAGTGTTTTTATGAAATCAGGCCGTGTGCAAGCATGCATCGACTACATCAGGTTCAACCACGAGGCGGAAGGATATGAATTCTCCGAGGAAGAGGAACAAAGTGCACGTTCCATCCTGGAGGAAGAGTCTACAGCAGATGAATTGATCCAGCGGTATATTGAGGAACACGGACTTGCAATGCAGTACACCAAAACCTCAGATGAGCTCTCTGTCTATCCCGATACCTCTACCTTGGTTAACTTTTTTTCGATCAAGGAACGATCAAAACTGAGAAAAGTGGAGGCATCCCTGGCCAACTTACGTACCGCAGAGATGCTTACTGAGTCGGTAGACAATACCTATGATTTCGAATATCTGAAAACCATTCATGGAAGAATGTTCAGTGACGTCTATCCCTCAGCCGGCCAGATTCGAACCACCGTTGCTGCAAAGAGGACCGTTTTCTGCCATCCTACATTTATCGAGAGCGCTGCAGAGGATATTTTCAGCCGTCTCAGGAAAGAACACTACCTCAAAGGATTGGATCGGGAGATCTTTATCAACGACCTCGCTTTCTTTATGGGAGAAATTGAGGCCCTTCACCCGTTCAGAGATGGAAATGGAAGGGCAGCTCGACTGTTCTTCTACCAGCTATCGGTACATGCGGGTTTTGACATCGACTGGTCGATGGTCGACCCGGACCGATTGCTAGAAGCTGATATCAGCGCGATTGACGGGGATTACCAACTGTTGATCGATGTGCTGGAAGAAGTGGTATTGTAAGAGATTGGGACGGGTTTTCCGTCCCTTTGCTTTTATTGGGAGATATTTTCATGACCAAAATAGCTTTTTTTGATACCAAGCCCTATGACAAGGTTTGGTTTGATCATTTCTCAGGTGATTATCAGGTGGAAATCACCTATTTTGAATCGAAGCTCAACCATAAGACAGCTCCACTCGCCAATGGGTATGAGGTGGTCTGTGCTTTTGTGAACGATACCATTGATGAACAAGTGATCGATGATTTGTATCAAGGTGGTGTTCGTCTCCTTGCCATGCGTTGTGCAGGATACAACAACATTGATTTCAAGGCATCCTTCGGAAAGATTCATATTGTCAGGGTACCTGCATACTCACCCTATGCTGTTGCAGAGCATGCAATGGCACTTCTGCTGAGCTTGGTGAGGCAGACACACCACAGTTATGTGAGAACCCGTGAGTTCAATTTCAGTCTCAATGGTTTGGTTGGTTTTGACCTCCATGGAAAGACCATCGGGGTTGTAGGGACTGGTAAGATTGGACGGGTATTCATCGACATCTGCAAAGGGTTCGGGATGCGGGTCCTTGCCTATGATCCCTATCCCAATGATTCGATTTCCGTTGACTATTGCAGTTTTGATGAGCTTTGCAGGGAGAGTGACATCATAAGCCTCCATTGTCCCCTGACAGAGGATTCCTTCCATCTGGTAGGTCGGGAGAGTATCGCCAAGATGAAAGACGGGGTTGTATTGATCAACACCTCTCGTGGTGCCTTGGTTGACAGCCTGGCACTCTTGGAAGGCATTCGGAGCAAGAAGATTGGAGGAGCCGCACTGGATGTGTACGAGGAGGAGGCTGAACTCTTCTATGAGGATAGAAGCACCACCATCCTTGATGATGACATCCTTATGCTCCTGATCTCGATGCCCAATGTACTGGTCACCAGTCATCAGGCGTTCCTTACCAAGGAAGCTCTCCAGAATATAGCACTCACGACGCTCAAGAGCATTGAAAGCTATGCGAAGGGAGATGTGATGGAGCATGAGATCTGTTATCAGTGCGATACCTGCAACAAGGTTACTGGGCAACGCTGTTTCTGATGCTCTGTTCAGCCCACTGCCTGTCTATACGTGAGAAGTATCCTTTCTGGAGAGGGAAGGATACTGCATTCACGTGGAGCTGACTATACAGACCAAACTCACAACTGATGGATCCCTCGAGGGATCCATCCTTGTTGAGAACCGTGAAGTACAACGTATCCCCCTCTTTTTCCTGTTCCGTGAAGAAGAGCTGGTATTCTGTTTCCTGTAGCTGGAGGGAGAGGTAGAGCTTGCATAGTTCTACAGTGCGGTCATCCAGGCCTTGCTCCCAGATCAGGAGTTTCTCTTTCAGGGCGGCTGTTGAACTAACCAGTCTTAGTGTGTAGGAGTCGAGGCCCTCCCGTCCTGTTACCTTCCCATCCACCTGCTTGTGCTCGGTGTTTGGAATGAGCATCATTGCCCATTTTGTAGTTTCATCTACCACCAGTAGTTCATGCAGTACCGTGTACTGTCTCTTGCAAGCAGGACAGGTGACACTGAAGAGGCTATCGGTAAGGATACCCAATCTCTGCTTTGGTTGTTTTTGGAGGTCTATGAACGGGGTAAGGGTATGGGGGTGTTCCCACTTGCAGTGGGGGCAGGTAAGGGTTACGTCTTGCACAGTGCTTTACTCCTGAAAAGAAGGCTCCCTGAAACCAGGGAGCCTGTAGGAAGACTATTTTTTTCGAATTACCTTCTTGGGGGCAGGTTTTACCTGCTTGATCTTGGCAATTGGACGATGCTTGATCAGGTAAGTCTGGTGAATCTTCTGGTCACGGGCAAAATCCTCTGCAATGGTCTCTTTCGAAATATCCTGGATGTCATACTCTTCAAGAAGTCGCTCATCCATCTTGAATTTCCGGAAGTTGTTGCTGAAGATCAAGGTGCCTTTCTCATCGAGATGCATCATACATGCCTTGATCAAGCGAACCTGGTCTCGATAGACATCGAAGGTATCCCGTCCCTTTCCATTTGAAAAGGTTGGGGGATCACAGAAGATGAGGTCGTACCGGTCGTAGGTATCGAACAGGAATTCAATACAATCGCTTCTATAGAAGAAGTGGTTCATCCCGGTAAAACCATTAAGCTCCATGTTCTTCGTTGCCCAGTCAAGGTAGGTAGTGGATGCATCAACACTTACTGTGCTTAGTGCTCCTCCCTTGGCAGCCTGTACTGTGGCGGTTCCCGTATAGCAGAACAGGTTAAGGAACCGCTTACCTTCCGCCATCTTGGCAATCTCTGCACGGATAGGACGGTGGTCAAGGAAGATTCCGGTATCCAGATAGTCGGTGAAGTTCACCAGATACTTGGCATCATTTTCATTGATGATGTAGAACCGGTCGCTGCTTGCCATCTTCTCGTACTGTTTCTCACCTTTCTGGGGAGTTCGCTGTTTTACGTAGATCTGTTCGCGATCAATACCTGTTGCTCGTTCAGTGGCATCAATGAGTTCCCCCAATCGTCTGAGTGCTGACTCTTCCTCAATGGTGCTTGGGGGGGCATACTCCTGAAGACTGATATACTTGCCTTCATACAGATCGATTGCCGCGCTGTACTCCGGCATATCTGCATCATAGATACGGTAGCAGGTGACTCCCTGGCTTTCCATGATGGGAGTGATAGCAGAAATGTTCTTGACCAAACGGTTGTATGCCATCTGGGCTCCCTCGCTCAAGGGCTGGGCAAGTCGTTCCTGCTTACGGGCGATTGCACGTTCGATCATCTGCTGTCGTTCTTCGGGAGTGAATACATAGTAGTGGGCGATCTGGCACGTAACCCCGCCGTTGTTTACCGTGTTGGTCCTATCGGGTTTCATGTCAACATAGCTCAACAGCTCTTGCTGTCCACACAGCAGGGCTACGTTCCATCCACCAAAAAGGCTGCTTAGCTGGCTTCCGATCTTTCGATAGAGAGAGCGAAGATCCCCATCACTTTCCATCCTCAGCCCATAGGGAGGATCGGTGATGATGTAACCATGGTCGGCTGGAACATCGTCCTTGGTAAGGGTTAGGAAGTCTTGTATCCGGAAGTCGATCAGGTGATCCACTTGGGCTAGCTCAGCGTTCTTTCTTGCAATAGCCACGGCCTTAGGATTATTGTCCCATGCATAGATGGAAATCTTGCGGTCCTTTGCTTTCTCAGCTCTCTCGACAGCTTCATCCACCACATCATCCCAGAGATCTGGGTCATGGAAGGGAAGACTGAGGAAGTTGAACTTTCGGGCAGTTACCAACCCTGGGGCACGGTCACTTGCCCAGAGAGCTGCCTCGATGGCGAGCGTGCCGCTTCCGGTGAAAGGATCAAGCAGGCCAGGAACCTCCCCCTTATACCAA
>NZ_JAEKNT010000015.1 GCF_016406725.1 Sphaerochaeta sp. S2
GCTTCAACTGAACCTTCAATATCGGTTCCACCTCCGGCAATTAAAGCACTAACTCCTTTTAGAAGTAGGTGTTTATCAGTCGTAATTGTTTGGACAATATCAGTTTCATCATTAAACTCTGTAATTTGAACCTGGGTATTCTTTGGAAGACCAATGATAAATTTATGTAGCAGATTCTGAACATTGATTATTCTTTCACCAAAATCTTCACTATATTCACCCATAGAACCACTTGTATCAACAACAATTGATACATAAGGCATATCCGATCTAACAGGATCCTTTGGTCTCTTATATGTTAAATCATAGGTATTCGCTAGTTTGCTGTTTATAGCATGAAATACTTGTGTTAAAACTTCTGAATCACTTGCAGCGTAGTATTTACCTTCTGACATCTCCGCAATGGTTGATAGAGTGTTCACATCATGACTCTCTCCAAACCCTATGGTATAGATTGGAATATTTACGGTTTGTAGTTCTGAAATCAATGCCTCGTAACTCGCATTTGACCCTCTTGCCGTATCATTTAAGTTTGCATCTTGACCATCAGTGAATACAACTAGTGTCGGTCTCTCTTCTTCTTCTAATAAAGTTGTCCCAAGCAATATCGCATCATAAAGAGTGGTTGCACCACCTACTTTTATTTTTTTTAAAGAAATTAGAACCGCTTCTTTCGTTTCGCCATCTAAAAGTTTTGGTTCTGTATCAAAATCAACAACTTTGATCTTTGTATTTTCAGGCAATCCCTCGATAAAAGCCTTTGCCGCATCCAAAGTAGCTGTCATTTGCCCTTTCATCGACCCTGAGGAATCTAATAGCAAAACTACAGTTGGAGGTACTTCAAGCCGTTTAATATCAATTATTTCCCCCTCTTTGCCACCTTCGTAAACAAGAGTATTCGTAACATCTGGTAATATTTCTTTTGTTGTTTTATCAATTAGTGAAAATCTAAATGTCACATTTTCTTTCTCAACAACATCACTTATTTCAATTCCTGTCTCTTCAAAACCACTGGCAACCTTTAAAGC
>NZ_JAEKNT010000016.1 GCF_016406725.1 Sphaerochaeta sp. S2
TCTTATACCTCTCATTGCCCTGGATCATCTGCGCCAAGAAACTTGAGAAATACTGTTGGAACTGATAGCTCAAATCAGAATAGCGGGAAAGTGACCATCTATCACCCAAGGAGGAGCTAAAGAGTAATCCCAGATTGTCTATATCTGCTTTGAACATAGCGAGCTTTTTCTGCCTATTGGTTACTGGGTCGGTGGCAATTTCCTCAAAACTAAGCAATCCTGTTTCTTCATCATCACGATATGGAGCAAGATACGGGAGGGTAACCATGGGCAATCCTGGTATATACTCTCGGTTGGTATAGCCAAATTGATCAGAGGTTGCAGATTTCCTTACGACTTTCACCATCTTTCCAAATGATGTCAGTTCCTTGGCATCTAAGACTATCCTCTTTGCCTGCATAAGAGACCCCCCGATGGAAATGAGGGAATCACAACTCTTGCAGTGTTCTGCATCTTCTTCCTTTGGGTTGATCTGGCATAATGGGCAACTTCCGTTCTTCTGAAGCTTCTCGTATTCTTCTTCAAGCATGTACCAGGTTTTTTGCAGTCCAAGTTGGAACTTTTTCTTCTTGCTCTGAATCTCTTGATTTTGCATGCGGAACTGAAGTTCCAGACCTCTGGATTTCATCAGCTCTGAGGAATCGTTAATATCAGTTTGAGAGAGGATACACGCAATCTGGCCAGAATATTCATTAAGCATGTATTCATCCAGCATGGACTGGAGTTTTTTTACCAGAAGTGAAGTTTTATCAGTTTTGGGGACAAGTAAAAGAAACCGCCCGCCTGCAAAAGTGATTATATTTGTATCCATCATCCCAAAAGCGTTTGCGACGTACTTAGCAAACACAAAGCTGAGTGACCAAATTTGGAAACTTCTTGCACGTAAGATTTTGGCATTGTATTTCGAGGTTGGTAGATTGAAGATATATTGTTGAATTCCTGACATATCTCCTTGAACAAAGGTGAAAGGAGCATCCTGTTGGATTGTCTCAATCCAATTCTCATGATCAGAAGCATAGACAGCAATGCAAGCAGCGATTGCTGCAGTCGTCTTTGCATGATGGAAGAGACTGATATCTGGATCATCCATAGTAGAAGAGGGAATGCACCAACTGTAGCGTTCCAAAAGCGTGAGTAGTGCCATGAGGAATTCATCGTATTCAAGGCCTTTGAGTTTCAGGAAATCCTTTTCAAATTGACTCCATTGCTGCAAATACTCTTGCTTGGAGATTTTCTTATGGCCTTGTTCCCCAATGGCTTTCCCATCCAGAGGGCGAATTGGCAGAAAACTTGATTCTGTTTTTATTATTTCTGAATTTTCAGTCTCCTTTATGCTTAATGTCGAGGCAATGTTCAACATGGGCTGCTCATAGAATTTTCCTTGGGCCTCGTATTCCAGTTCCTTGTCACTTCTCCTATCCATGCCACTGCTGAGCCGGTCTGCAATGGTGATGATATGATGGTCATCCTCAGCTGGGTTGTGATGGTAGGCAGCAAGCCCTGTCATACGTCCCACATTAATTGAATCAGGAAAGCAATCCTTCACTGAATCGAGATATCCCAAGGTATAAAGCACATGCTGAACATTGCCTCGACATTAAGCATAAAGGAGAC
>NZ_JAEKNT010000017.1 GCF_016406725.1 Sphaerochaeta sp. S2
GGCGCTGATAAGTCCCTTTGCAAAATGTTTTGTTGTCAGGGAACCTACGGTGGTTAAACCGAAGGTTGCAAGAAGGAAGTAGTCCATCGGGGTGAATTTCAGCGCTACAGAGGATATCGGCTTGGCTACAATTGCCAAGGCAAGGAACCCAAAAAGCGTCCCTATGAATGAGTACATGACTGCGTAGATCAGGGCCTTGTACGCCTCACCCTTTTTTGCCATGGGAAAGCCATCAAGGGTGGTTACCACCGATGAAGGTGCTCCAGGTATATTGATAAGGATTGCAGAGAGGGCTCCGCTGAATACACCTACCACATACACGCCCATGATGGTGGCCAGGGCATTGGTGGTCTGCCATGAGTAGGTGATTGATACCAGAAGCGCAGTTGCCATGGAGACCGACAACCCAGGAATGGAACCCACGAAGAGTCCAGCCAGCGAGCCGGCAAAGACAAGCAATACAAACTGAAGGTTGCTTGCATAGGAAAGTATTCCAAGAAACATATCCATTATCCAATCCTCCTACGGAAGCATGACGTGCAGAAGCTTTCCGAACAGGAGATACATCAAAGAGGTAAATCCTACAGAGAGCAAGCCGATCAAGAGATACCTTCGCTCTCCTAGGTAAAAGAACAATCCGAAGAGAAACAAGGTCGTTGAGACGAGGAAAGTAAGATAGGGCATCACCATCACATAGACCAAGGTTGCAAGCGTTACCACAACTGTGTCACGAACCAAGAACAAGACAGGAGTGACCTCTCCCTTCTCTTTACCTGCAGAATGAAGCAGGGAGAGGGAGAGCGGAAGCAGGAACACCGCTACAAGCAGGGGAAACAGATAGGGTGACTGCTGCCATACTACCTTTGCCAGGTGATGCTCCACCAACGAATAGACAATGGCAGAGATGGATAACAAGAGAAACACGAATCCTTCGATTCGTGAATATGCTCCACTTCTTGATCGATGTGCTTCTTCCATGAAGGCTTTCTCCTTAAAAACGGTCTTGCAGAGAACTTCTGCAAGACCTCTTGCTAACTAGTACTGTGACTTCTCAATCCCGAACTTCTCAGGACTGAATTTGGCTACCCCACTATCGTAGAGCATCCAGGAAACCAGGGACTCCCAATCCTTGTAGAACTCCTTCATAGAAGCTTCATCAGGATATTTCTCATAGAGCTTATCCAAGGAGTTCTTGGCCACAAACTCTTTCCAGGCAGGTTCCTGTACAGCTTTCTTTGCTGCATCACGAAGAACGGTAACCACTTCAGAGGGCACATCCTTATCCACCAAGAAAGATAGCGGGGTGAACGGATTGGAGAGATAGCGTTCTGAACCAGGGAGAATTTCTCCAAGGGTGGGCACATCAGGGTGTGCTTCCAGACGGTCAAGGGCAGAGATACCCAACAATTTCAAGTCACCACTTTCAAGATAGCCGGTAACCGTGGAGTAGTTGGAGTTGGTAAAATCGACTTGGTCACCCAATACAGCGAGGATGCAGTCAGCTCCACCGGGGTATGCAGTAAGGGCCATTTCCATGCCGAACTTGCCATAGATCATTGCCTGTACGTGTCCTGATCCACCTGGTCCGGTATAGCTCATTTTCACTTTACCGGGGCGGTTCTTGATGTCATCCACCAAGTCCTGGAGGGTCTCATATTTTGAATCCTTGCCTACAACAATGACCTTCGGGTCATTGACGGCAACCATGATCGGGGTGAAATCGTCATAACTCATCTCACTCAGTCCCATCACTCTCTGGGTCCCCAATGATTCTGCTGTGAATAGAACGGTATAACCATCACTCTTTGCATCAAGGACGGTACGGGCACCAATGGAACCGCTTGCACCACCCTGGTTGATGACAGTTATGCTCACTCCAAGGTGTTTCTCCAACTGGACGGCCAATTGTCTTCCGCTGATGTCTGTGGTGCCCCCAGCTCCGTATGGGACAATCATGGTAATCGGTTTGGTGGGATACGAAGCATCCCCCGATTCAGTGGTTCCAGCGCCCCAAAGCATGGAGATGGACAATAGCAACAAAAGGAAAACAAGCATCTTGTGTTTCATATGGCCTCCTACGGTACCAAGTGTAAATTATCATAGATTATGCATCAGTTTGTACATTTATGCAATATTTATACAATAATATGAAACATCATTCAGTAGTTTATTTATATACAGCAATTTAATGTTTACAAACATACATCAATTATCTGTAAATTTACATCTCTTCTCAAAAAAAAACATTCCCCTCCTTACATGGAGGGGTGTGCATACTCTGGGCGAAGCACCTCTGCTCCCTGCATAAACACGGGCACTGTCTGCTGTATTGGATGGTTCACGACAACCAGCATCCTGATTACCTTCTCCAACATCCCATCAATTTCAAGTTCCTGCATACAGAACAAGGGGGTTGAACCACAGTAGCCTGCTTTTCTCAGTCCTGTTGCAGGATTTCGACTTTTCAGATCACTGGTTTGGGTGATCAGGAGGTAGGCAACTTCCTCTTCCTGCAATGAATTAAGGGCAAGCACTTCCCGGTAGAGTGTTGCAGCGGCGGTTTCTATGAGCTCAGGTACATCTTCCTGTACGCAGATGGCCCCCCTGATAGCACAGATGGTTGGTGGCAATTCCATGGTTACTCCTCAATCAAATGTTTTAATACCATTATCCTATAGTAATTCCTCTCGTGATCACATGCTCCAATACCCCTACAATCAAGCTTAAGGCAAAGACTGCGAGCATTCTGAGAACAGTAAGCAATACAGCAGAAGCAGGGAATATTCGATCCCCTGCCCAGACCAAGAGGGAAAATACCAGTATCCAAAATCCAAAAAGCAAACTGGTCCAGCTTATCAGTGAAAGAAAGAAGTGAAGCAGCCCGACAAACTCCATGCTTACAGCAAAAAAACTACTTGCTATATAGACAAGAAAAAAGAAGAGGTAGAGC
>NZ_JAEKNT010000018.1 GCF_016406725.1 Sphaerochaeta sp. S2
GTGGAGGGAAGTGGGATCGAATTCTTGAAAGCCATGATCAGGAACTGGTCGCAATTGCCCCAAGACTGGTAAAGCTAGCACAGGAGGGTAAGGTAATATACATCAATGTGAACAATCACTATGAAGGGAGCGCCCCGCTTACCATCAGGAAGTTGATGGATTATCTTCAAGAGGCATAGGCAGACGATGTACGAATCTTGGAAGGTGTGCTACGGTAAAGTGTAATCAGGAGGCAAGCAGAATGGTTGGCTTTCCTGTCATGAAACTACCAGAACTCTCTGCAGGGCAGATCTGCAGTAATCCATTTGTGTACAATCATAATCTAGGAGCAAGGATCTATACGATTCTTGCTCTTTTTATTGTGCATCAACAAGGAGGGAAACGATGAAAGAAGAAAAAACGTATGCTAACGGTCAGGTGGAACAGAGAATGCAGGGTGGAAAACTGACCTATTTCTTCAAGGATGGAAATATCAAGGCTGAGGGACCCATCAAGGATAATCTTATGGATGGACTTTGGCATTACTATCGGAAAAATGGAATTGTCTGGCAGGTAGGGAGTTTCAGGCATGGGGTGAAACATGGTCCATGGGTCCGGTATGACCGTGTAGGGGCTGTTGAGTATGAGGCACAGTTCGAAGACGGGAAAGAAATTGCAAAACGGTTGTACCACTGATATTGGATTCTGGAGAAGCGGTGGTAGAATAGAGATATCACACAAACCGATTGGGAATCGGGGAAAAGGAGTAGAATGATGAAACGAGTACTCTTGAAACGGGTATTGCTCGGCATTCTGATGCTTTGCATCACAATGGGATTCCTCTTTGCACAACCACTGCCGGAACAGGCGGAGGAGCTGGTCATTCTTGCCACCACAGATATTCATGGAAATGTCTGGGGATTCAGTTATGAGAACGACAAGGAGACAAACAACAATGGAATGGCTCGTATTGCTACCTATGTGGAGGAGGTGCGTGAAGAACATCCAGCTGTCATCCTGGTAGATAATGGTGACGTTATCCAAGGGAATATCATGACTGATGATATCTACAACAAGAGAGAGGGTGAGCATCCTGTCATCCGTGCGATGAATCTCTTGGATTATGACAGTCTTACATTGGGAAACCATGAGTTCAATTTTGGGGAAAACCTGATCAAACGAATCCAGGAACTGGCAAATTTTCCAGTGCTTGCCGCAAATATGTCACGTGTTGACGGTACCATGGCTGCCCTTCCGTACACCATAGTAGAGAGATCTGGAGTAAAGGTCGGAATCATAGGCCTTACCAATCCAAATGCTCCTAGATGGGATGGCGAAAAGACCGATCCCTTTGTCTATGCCCCGGTAGGTCCTGCTGCAAGACGGGTAGTGGATATCCTTGATGATAAAGTTGATGTCCTGGTAGTTGTAGCTCACGTGGGACTGTATCCTGAGTATGATGTTGACGGTGGCAGTGATGGAGGCCTTGCTATCCTTGAGCTTTGTCCTGAGATTGATGTGCTTATCGTTGGGCATGCCCATACCACGATTGCAGAGGTACAAAATGGGATTGCTATCGGTGGGGCAAAGAACCTCGGTCGTGAGGTTATCCGCATCGACCTCAGTCTTGATGAGAACAAGCAGGTTGATGGACAGGAAGTGACCATCGTTGATATGACTGACTATGAACCGAGTGAGTTGATCAGGGGGAATGCTTTCATCAAGGAAGCTCATCAAGCAACCAGGGACTTTATTTCCGGTGGAGCACCCTCTGCTGATGGAAGTCCCAGCGGTGGTATCTTTGGAACAGCAGCCGTTGACTTCCAACCCAAGAATGAGATTATGGGTATCCCCGAGGGAAAACTTCGTGATACCGCTGTCATGGATTTCATCAATGAGGTACAACTGCTTAACAGTGGTGCCGATGTGTCAGCAGCAGCGCTCTTTGCCGATACCAGTGATATTCCCAAGGGTCCGATCAACTACGGAACCATCTTTGGTATCTACAAATACGACAATACCCTCTATCGAGTACCAGTCACTGGTGCTGAGCTGAAAGCCTACATGGAGTGGTCAGCAACCTGCTACAACCAGTGGAAACCTGGTGATATCTCCATCAGCTTCAACCCAGACAAACCGGGTTATCTCTATGATATGTTCAGCGGTGTGGACTATGAGATCGACCTGAGCAAACCTGAAGGGCAGAGGATCAAGAATGTCATGTTCAAGGGCAAGCCGCTCTCTGATACACAGAAACTTACCCTTGCCGTGAACAACTACCGATATTCTTCGGCCCTGAAAGCACAGAAACTGGTATCTGGGGTACGGGAATGGGAGAGTCCAAACTCAATTCGTGATATGCTCGTAGCATACATCAAGGAAAAGGGGACGATATATCCAAAGGTAGACAACAACTGGAAGATCGTTGGGGTGAACCTTGATAGTCCCTATCGCAAGCAGGTGATCAAGATGGTAAATGAGGGGAAACTTGAATCACCCTACAATAATCCATTGAATGTTAACGAGCTGAAGAAACAGGGGATCATCAAATAATAGCAGAGTGGGCTGGTCATCAAGCCAGCCCACAATACTATGTCTCTTGATCGTCATCCTTGAGCGCTTTTCTGCGGTTACGTACGCTCTCGGTGAGCAGAAACTCAATCTGGCCGTTTATGGAGCGGAAGTCATCCTCCGCCCAAGCGGCCAGCTCTTTCCACAGCGATGACGAAAGACGCAACAATACCTGTTTCTTGCTCTTATCCTTTGCATCCATACGTCATCATCCTTATGCTAATAAAGCGACCCACTGTTTACGATTGGCTGTACTTCCTTGTTTCCACAAAGAACCACCAAAAGATTGCTTACCATGGAAGCCTTACGTTCTTCATCCAGGTTCACTATCTCACTTTCATTCAACTGCTCAAGAGCCATCTGGACCATTCCAACCGCTCCTTCCACAATTTTTTGTCTCGCGGCGATAATAGCAGAAGCCTGTTGACGCTGCAACATTGCTGCAGCAATCTCTGGTGCGTAAGAGAGGTGGGTAATTCTTGCCTCCAGAATTTCCAGACCCGCAACGGTAACCTTGCCTTGCAGTTCCTTAAGCAGATCCTCTGCTACCTCCCTGCTGCTTCCTCTCAATGATTTTTCATCATCATCACTATCGTAGGGGAAGAGCCGTACCACATTTCTCAAAGCACTATCGCACTGTATGGAAAGATAATCCACATAGTTGTCAACGTCAAACACCGCTTTCGCGGTATCAACCACTTTCCAGATAACGACAACACCGATAATGATTGGATTGCCCTGTGAATCATTGATTTTCTGCTTCTCATTGTTCAGCGTCATTGCTTTGAGGGATAACTTTCGTTTTGGAATCTGTATTGAATAGGCTGTAGTTCCACTCTTATTCGCATCCGGTTTTCCTTCCAGCTTATAGGAACCTGAAGAATTTTCTGATGACGATGCAGGATTCACTGCAGTGACAAAAGGGTTTACGAAGAAAAAGCCCTCTTTCTTGAGTGTCCCATAATACTTGCCGAACAAGGTAAGGACCAATGCTTCATTTGGTTTGATGATCTTCAATCCGCCAAACAGGATTGGACCAATGATAAAACCATAGAGTGCTCCAAGAGTAATGACAACTGCACGTATGGCTCCTGGGATATCTGCAGCCATTCCAAAGATGAACAGGGCAAATGACAAGAGAATAAGTAGCACATTGACTACCAGGATTGTCAATCCGATTGAAGGTCGGTTCAGGACTTTTTCTTTTGAGTAGACAGGTTCATTCATACAAATGCCTCCAAGGTATGATAGTAAAAGATATCATAATGATATCAATTAGATAATTCACTAATCTATGATATTTGTCAAGATTAAGACTTATAAATTACATGAGATGCAAGACATTTATATGCTTATACTTGTTGAACCTCCCAAATTGAAGGGTTCTTTACTCTGCATCTGTACACCATTACTGTTGTGTGCATTGTCGATAAATTCTGGTATACTGATGAAACGAAAAGACCTATGAGGAGAAGTAATGGATACTTGGACACTAGATGATGCAAGAAAGCTGTATCACATCGATTCCTGGGGAAATGAGTATTTTCATGTCTCAGAGAAAGGAGAAGTGGAAGTACGGCTAAAAGATAAAGACCCAAAAAGTCAAGTAAGCTTGTTATCCATAGTCAAGGGTTTGCAAGAGAGAGGTATGAAATTGCCCGTACTCCTGCGATTTTCAAATATCCTTGACTCGAGGATCCAACATATCAATGAGAGTTTCCTTGGTGCCATGAAGGAAGCCGGCTATACCGGTACCTACCGGGGCGTCTATCCTATCAAGGTAAACCAACAACAACAGGTTGTTGAGGAAATATGCAAATACGGTAAGCAGTACCATCATGGTTTGGAGACCGGCAGCAAGGCTGAGCTTTTGCTTGCCCTTGCTCATATCGATGATCTGGAAGCCTATGTTGTCTGTAATGGATACAAGGATGAGGAATATATTGACTTGGCCCTGAGAGGCCTCTCCATGGGTGTTCAAACCGTACTGGTGGTGGAGATGCCGGGAGAAGTGGATATCATTCTTGAACGAAGCAGGGCAATGGGTATTAAGCCAAATATTGGACTGAGAATGAAACCCTCAACCGTTGCAAGTGGACACTGGACAGACAGTGGTGGGGACCGCAGTGTTTTTGGACTGAATACCACACAGGTTATCCAGGTGGTTGATAAGCTCAGGAATGAGCAGATGCTCGATAGCCTGAAATTACTGCACTATCATCTGGGAAGCCAGATCCCAAACATTCGTGACATCCGTATGGGTGCAACGGAAGCAGCACGTTTCTACTGTGGATTGGTGCATGAGGGAGCCCCAATGGGCTTGTTGGATATCGGCGGGGGATTGGCAATTGACTATGATGGTTCTCATACTGATAGCTCGAACAGCCGAAATTATTCCACCAAAGAGTATTGTGATGACGTTGTAGAGGAAGTGATGACCATCTGCAAGGAAGAGAATGTTACCCATCCAACCTTGCTCAGTGAGTCAGGAAGAGCATTGGTCTCCTACTATTCGGTCCTGCTGTTCAACGTCCTTGATACCAATATTTTCTGGAACGGGGAGGATGTTGAGGCAAATCTCGACCCGGAGGTTCTTCCAGCATTGGAGAACCTGCTTTACGTGAGGAAGATGCTCAACGAAAAGAATGCACAGGAGTGCCTGAACGACCTGGACTATTACCGTGAGGAGATTAGAAACAAGTTTCTCTATGGTAAGGTGAATATGAGGGAGCGTGCTGCAGCAGAGCATGTTTACTGGTCTATTGTTGCGGAGATCAAGCAGACCTATGGGGAGGTTGAGTCCCCTGAGTTTGAGAAGCTGGAGCAGCAATTATCTGATATCTACTACGGAAACTTCAGTCTCTTCCAATCACTTCCTGATGTTTGGGCGATTGATCAATTATTTCCCATCATGCCGATCCATATGCTGGACAAGAGACCGGACAGAAAGGCAATCCTGAGTGACATCACCTGTGACAGCGAGGGAAAAATCGATCGATTCATTGGTCGCTGGGAGGTTGAGAACACCCTTAGCCTTCACACCCTTCCTGAGAATGATGACTACATCCTCGGGGTCTTCTTGGTTGGGGCTTACCAGGAAACACTGGGGGACCTGCACAATCTGCTGGGAGATACCAATGTTGCCTCAGTTACCTATGAGGATGGGAAATTCCGACTTCATAATGAGTTGGAAGGTGATACTGTGGCTGATGTACTTAGTTATGTGGAGTATGAGCCAAAACATCTTGAGGCTCTGATCAGAAACAAAGCTGAACGTGCAGTTCAGGATGGAAGAATAACCCCGCTTGAGAGGCGGCGCATCATTGCTGCCTATACAGCCGGACTCAGAGGATATACCTACTACGAAACCGACCAAGAGGAGTAAAACATGGAAAAGAAACGTTTGATGATCATAGGTGCAGGTGGCGTCGGTAATGTTGCCGTACGCAAATCTGCCAGAATGGAAGACTTATATGAAGTGATCTTGCTTGCAAGCAGGACAAAAGCAAAATGTGATGCAATTGCTGCTGAGGCAGGACCAGTTCCTGTTGAAACTGCACAGGTTGATGCCGATGATGTTGGGGCCTTGGTCACTCTCATGGAGAGTTTCAAGCCTGATGTGGTACTCAATGTTGCGCTTCCTTACCAGGATCTCCCGATCATGGATGCCTGCCTGAAATATGGTGTTGATTATGTTGATACTGCAAATTACGAACCAAAGGATGAAGCCCATTTTGAGTATTCCTACCAGTGGGCTTACCAGGAAAAGTTCAAGCAGGCTGGCCTGACAGCACTGCTTGGAAGTGGGTTCGACCCTGGGGTGACCAATGTATTCACCGCCTATGCTGCAAAACACTATTTTGACGAGATGCACTACCTCGATATTGTAGACTGTAATGCAGGGGATCATGGAAAGAGCTTTGCTACCAACTTCAATCCTGAGATCAATATCCGTGAGATTACGCAAAATGGTCGCTACTACGAAGAGGGAGAGTGGAAAAGCACGGAGCCCTTGGAAATACACCAGAACGTGGACTATCCACGAATCGGGGGAAAAGAGAGCTATTTGCTCTTCCATGAGGAATTGGAATCCTTGGTAAAACACTACCCAAGTCTGAAACGGGCTCGTTTCTGGATGACCTTCAGCCAGGAATACATCACCCATCTCAAGGTACTGGAGGATATTGGTATGACCAGCATCAAGCCTGTCATGTTCCAGGGAATGGAAATCCAACCATTGCAGTTCCTCAAGGCCGTACTTCCTGAGCCTTCCTCCCTTGGCGAAAACTACAAGGGACAAACCTCCATTGGTTGCCAGATCAAGGGGATCAAGGATGGCAAGGAGAGAACCCTCTACATATTCAACAACTGCAGTCATCAGATGGCCTATCAAGATACAAAAGCACAGGCAGTGAGCTATACAACAGGTGTTCCTGCCGCTCTTGGAACCAGTTTGGTTGCCCGTGGCATTTGGAAGGAGCCTGGGGTAAACAATATGGAACAATTCGATCCTGATCCATTCCTTGAGGAACTTGGGCCATTGGGCCTTCCCTGGGAAGTGGTTGTCGATGGCAAGCTTGCCTTTGGTGAATAGCCAATGATCGATTTAAAAAAGATCAGCCATACTCCAGCATTTGTGTTGGAGTATGAGCTTCTGAAAAAGAACCTTTCCATCATTGAACAGTTGCAGAAGGATCTTCCCCTCTCATTCCTCTTCGCTCTTAAAGGGTTTGCGATGCACGCGGTATTCCCAGAGCTGGCCTCTGTGGCAAGCGGGGCAACAGCCTCTTCATTGAATGAGGCACTTCTTGCATCTCCCTATTTTGATGAAATCCATGCATATGCTCCCGTGTATCAGAAGAACGAATTTGAAACCATTGCCTCAATGGCAACACATATTACGTTCAACTCTGTTTCCCAGTTGGAGACATATCGGGATAGAAGTAGCAATGCTCAATTGGGGCTTCGCATCAATGCCATGTACTCAACAGTCTCTACTGCCTTGTATGATCCCTGTAGCTACGGGAGCCGTTTGGGTATTCTTCCCAAGGATCTTCCACAACTCCCAGAGGGGGTGAGTGGACTGCACTCCCACAACCTCTGTGAGAGTGGTGCACAGGAACTGGCCCATACGCTTTCATCAATTGAAAAGCATTGGGGGCATTTACTTGGTGATATTGAGTGGTTGAATCTTGGTGGAGGCCATCTGGTAACCAGGAAAGGGTATGACCTGGATCTTTTCAGGAAAACGATCATGGATTTCCATGATCGATATCCCCACATCAAACTCATATTGGAACCTGGTGCAGCCTTTGTATGGGAAACTGGGTATCTGGTAACCGAAATTCTTGATATCGTTGAAAATGGTGATATCAAGACACTGATGATTGATGCCTCCTTTGCGGCCCATATGCCGGACTGTCTGGAAATGCCGTACTCCCCAAATGTAATCGGAGCGCAACTGGAAGAGAGTGGTGTCTATCGTCTTGGTGGATCATCCTGCTTGGCAGGGGACTGGGTGGGCAGTTATACCTTTGAGAAAGCACCTAAGATTGGTGACTATCTTATACTCTGTGACATGATGCACTACACCATGGTCAAGACCACCATGTTCAATGGGATTGCCTTGCCTGATATCGGCATCTATCGTGATGAGACTTATACCGTGGTAAAATCCTTCGGGTTTGATGATTATCAACGACGCTTGTCGTAGGAGAGAGAGAGAATGGAACACTGGTTTTTGGATTCAGAATTTCCCAACTGTGACAAGGAAACAGCACGATTTCATGTAATACCCTTTCCCTTGGAGGATACAGTCTCCTACATGGGAGGTACAGCGAATGGACCAAATGCCATTATAGAGGCTTCATCACAGCTTGAACAACTTGTTGAGGGGTTTGGGAATCCTGGTGCCTTGGGAATTCATACCAGGGAACCGCTTGGAACAGAAGGTATGGTTGAACAAGCGATAGCAGCCGCTGCTGAAGCTATCCTCCAGGCGTATGACCATGGAGCAATCCCTGTACTTCTCGGTGGTGAGCATTCAGTATCAAATGCAGCAATTCCTCTCTTGAGAGACCGATTGCCCCAAGGGGAGATCGGTATCC
>NZ_JAEKNT010000019.1 GCF_016406725.1 Sphaerochaeta sp. S2
TTCATATACCAAATTCCCCACTTCCATACTAGATGCGAGTTGCTTTATAGAATAGTTGCTTTGCAAATCGACGTCGCCGACTTCCACGTGGAAAAAGTCGTAATGCTAAAGATTCTTTCTTTCCATTAGCACTGTTCAACACCATCATCAATAACTGCTCAAAAAACTCACTCCTTTTCGCATAGTGCCAAAAGAGATATGCAAAATCAGAATCGAGTACATCCCAAGGTTTCTCAAATCCAGCATAATGCATGATATGAGGATCCTTTCGAGCTTGGATATACGCATCATAAAGTGAATATGGACCATCTTCAATGGTTTGCATTCTGGTGTGGTTACAATCCACTACGGTGTTCCATCGCATATCCAATACCTGATAGCGTCCTCTACACTCCTTGTTCAACAAATCCTGATCATTAAATCGGTATCTACGCTCTCCTACCAATTCGATCCATTGATCTACAGAATGAAATGAGCGCATTGCTTTCAAGTCAATAACTAAAACACCTGCTTGAAAATAGGGGTCTCCCTCTTGCAATCCCAGAACATCTTGTAAATATGACTTCAAACTGAGATCCTTCCCCATTGCAAGGCTGGAAATCTCTGGGTCAATTGTCGCCGCTAATATATTTCCATTCATTTCCGTATCGTACAACTTGCCTACATCATCCAGAATCACTGTATCACAATCCAGATAGAGTACTTTTTCATAATCTGGAAGGATGTCAGCCATAAGGAATCGGTAATACGTCTCTATCGTAATATGATCTGTTGGATTCTTTTGTAGAGCTCTCTTCCCAATTAAGATTCTGGGGTTGAAAAATCGTAGGTGCACTTGAGGATACTGCTTACAAGTCAGTTCAAGCCTCTGTTTTGAATCCTCTGATAAATCCGATTCCAGTACTATAATATCATAGGACCGATTTCTATCAATATTCTCGAGCAGTGAGGTTATACATACCCCCAAGGCGGGGGCAAAGCGTTTATTCGAGGCAAACACGACAGGGACAGCAGAATCCTTCCATACTGAAAGATATCTGGGGACTTCAGCATGTTTGAATTTGACAGTAGCACAATGCTTAACTTCCAGAGAAGGAGAGCCTGCTATATATACCTGGAATAGCAATACATAGAGATGTTTGAATGACTGTAACCGTGTCTTGGAAAGCTTAGATAGGTCCAGTTCAGAAAAAAAGGCGTGGCATACTGATTCTACAAACGTTATGAACTCCACGAAACGCGTTTGTTTCAAAACAGCGACTATAGAAGGCAGATATAGTTTTTGCTCCATACTGTAGGTTGCTGAGTCTGTATAGGCTGGATAGTGTTCCTTGATCATTGCAAGCAAACGATCTAAATCCTGACCATTTACATTGCACTCATTTTTTAAATGGGCTCTTAGACTTGTTGGAATACGTAAAGACTCCTGGCATAATACATCTGCTTGCCCTATGACTTGGCAATATAAATCTGGATTATCAATTCTATACGCACTTACTGTTTCTGGTGCAATGAACTCTTCATGATATAATTTGGATTCTTTCTCACCCGCCACAAGGTAAGTATTATCCATGAAAAGTCCAATGTGTGTTTTCTCCGGAAGGTCAGAAGAAAAAAGTGGGGTGTAACAGATATCTTTATATAACTGCACAGGTATTGCATGATAATCATCAGATGGGAGAAGCGTAGAAGAAACGTCACATATGACCGAAATTGAAATTGACAAGGTACAACCTCTCTGTATGCCTTCTTTTGGCATGTAGGGATGCTTTTAGTACATGATATCACAC
>NZ_JAEKNT010000020.1 GCF_016406725.1 Sphaerochaeta sp. S2
AACCTGCAGGATCTTTTGATCTATGTGACCAAAGGGCTGAGCCAGGTGGCAACCAGACTCCGCGCTGAAAACAAGTCGGTCAGTAAGGATATCAACCACATTGTCACCTACAATCTGTTCACCACCATCACCAATGCAAACTTTGACGATGAAAAGGTAACCGAGAGAATTCTCCTAACCATTGAGGCAAAGAAGGGTTTGCTCAAAGAGCTTTCCAATAAGGAAGGATTGAGTGAAGCCGCTCTCTATGACAACACCGACACTGCTTCCTATGAAGAGTTTTCCAAGACTGTTGGCGTACTTGCTGAAAGTAATGAAGATGTCCGCTCCTTGAAGGAGTTGATTACCTATGGCCTAAAGGGAGTGAGCGCTTATACCAAGCATGCAAACAACCTGATCAAGGAAAATGAAGAGCTCGATGCCTTTATCCAGAGTGCCCTGAATGACCTGCTTGAAGAGAAGAGTGTCGATGAGCTTGTTGCCCTTACCCTGAAGACAGGGGAATGGGGTGTTGCAGGTATGGCACTGCTCGATGGAGCAAATACCGGCACCTATGGTAACCCTGAGATGACAAAGGTAAAGATTGGTGTTGGCAAGAATCCTGGCATCCTTATCAGCGGTCACGACCTCAGGGACCTCGAGATGTTGCTTGAACAGACCCAGGGTACTGGTGTTGATGTATACACCCACTCTGAGATGCTCCCAGCTCACTACTATCCCGCATTCAAGAAGTATCCTAACTTCTATGGCAACTATGGTAACGCATGGTGGATGCAGAAGAAGGAGTTTGAATCCTTCAACGGTCCCATCTTGATGACCACCAACTGTATCGTACCTCCAGCCGAATCATACAAGAGCCGTCTCTATACCACCGGAGCAACCGGTTTCCCGGGCTGCAAGCATATTGAAGGTGGCATTGGGGATAAGAAGGACTTCAGTGAAATCATCGAACTTGCCAAGACCTGTCCTGCCCCAACTGAGATTGAATCAGGAGAGATCATCGGTGGATTTGCCCATGAGCAGGTCTTCGCTCTTGCTGACCAGGTAGTTGAAGCCGTGAAGAGTGGTGCGATCAAGAAGTTCGTGGTCATGGGTGGTTGTGATGGCCGCTCAAAGAGCAGGGATTATTACACTGAATTTGCAAAGAATCTGCCCAAGGATACGGTAATCCTGACTGCAGGTTGTGCAAAGTATCGCTATAATAAACTGAACCTTGGTGATATTGGTGGAATCCCCCGCGTCCTTGATGCTGGTCAGTGCAACGACTCCTACTCCTTGGCACTCATTGCCTTGAAGTTGAAGGAAGTCTTTGGCTTGGATGACATCAATGATCTTCCCATCGCCTACAACATTGCCTGGTATGAGCAGAAAGCTGTCATCGTACTGCTTGCCTTGCTTTACCTTGGTGTGAAGAACATCCACCTCGGACCTACATTGCCTGCATTCCTTTCACCGAATGTAGCCAGCGTATTGGTTGAGAACTTCGGGATTGCCGGAATCTCATCCGTAGAGGATGACCTTGCAGAGTTGATTGGCTAAGCAGCTGGTCTAGGTTATTGAAGGGAGCTTCCAGAAGAGGCTCCCTTCGCGTTGTGCATATACAAACAAAGGCTGCCTCTCTTTGGAGAAAGGCAGCCATGTTGCAAAGCGATTGATGAAGTGCTAGAAGTACCAGCGAAGTGCAGCCCAAGCCATGGAGTTATCCTGGTAGACTCCGAAAGTACCCTCTTCATCACCAACAAATAACTCCACGCCGCCTTCAAGCAAGACTCCATCTCCAAAGTTATAGGAGAGGGATGGCCTAATCAGCGCATTGGCAGGTTCTAGTTCCACGTAGGTGAAGAGTTTTGCAGTCAGGCGTTCATCAAGGAATGTATCCTGAACCCTGAAGGTGAGGGTGTGGGCGAACTCCTTGATGGGTTTCATCTGACTTACCAATGAATCATTATGGTCATGGGTATAGGTAAGCAGATACTGACTCGACCACTGGGCCCCCAGCATATTCCAATCCAGTCCCACCAACGTCTGTACCTGGTTATGGTACTCGATTGAGATTGTGGTATCAACGCTGTTCATCGGTTTTTCGAGAGCCAGAGCTGCCTCTCCCCTGAGCACCACACTTCCCAGGGTTGTATTGAAGCTACCTCCAACAAATCCGTACCGCTCATACCCTTGGGAAATTTCTCCTGAAGTAGCACCAGAGGCTGCAACCCCTGTTACCAAGGGTTCATCGGTGAACACATACCCTCCGTTTACCTTCCAGCTTATGGTATTTCCAAACCTACCCAATGAGAGGAATGCCTCACTATTTTCCAGGCTGGACTCTGGCATTGTGGGATCATTGATCGTAGCAGTACCTGTTGTAGGAAACGGCATGGAAGGTGTCTGTGCCCACATTGAATCCTGGGAAGGAAGCGTGGATGGAATGAAATGCGTCACCCAGATTCCCTGCAGTGTGTAATCCCCTGCATAGTAGTCCACCTTGATGGCTGGTACTGCCTTCCTGATCTCCGTAAAGTCAGCAAGGATGAAAGAGCGCATATCCCTGGGACTTACCAAGTCGGTGATGAATGCTCCCTCAGCTTCACCCCAGATGACCTTCTGCTTACCAACCCTGAGGTCTGCATCCTGCAGATAGAAATCGAAGTAGGCTTCATGAAGATCTAATTCAACACCTTCGTTTGGCGAGCTGTACGCTACCGGGTGTAGGGTAAGTTTTCCCAGGTCCCCATAGTAGTCATACTTAAGGTCAGCTGTTATTTCATGTACAGGCATGTCAGTCTGGTCAAATCGAAGGGTGGCATAGTCTCTAACCATGCCGCTGAATACCCCGTCCCCGGCTACTGCCGGTGACAGGACTGCAATGAGTAAAATACTTGCTAGTACGATGCTTTTCTGCTTCATTACTTATCTCCTTGGTCCAATTTTCATCTGTCGTTCACTAAAGAAGCTGTCATTAAAGTCCTGATTGAATTCAACCTCTTCCATCTGAATCCTGGTGGAGGTATTCTCCTCGAGGTTTCTCATCGTCATATCAGTGATGACATAGATGCCATCAATTGCTTCATATTCGTCGATAGTGAGTGTCTTTCCGAGCGTTCCATCGGGAAGGTAGAATTCCTTTTTCAGGCCGAACCACTCTCCATCTACAACCCACGAGAGGGTCCTGGGATAGTCCTCATCACCTTTTGCTATACTCTCTACAACCAGGGTCGAAACCCCGTCGACTGTCTCTTTCCTTAAAACTGTGTGGCTGTCCAAATCAGGATGTCGGCTTCCCATATCATCATAGGTAAAGTCAGAACCCATGAAAGAGTCGTTCTTGCTGTCGCTTGCGATACGCTTCACTCTCCTGAGCGCTGGCAGGTAGATGTACTGGTCATCACTTCTGCCATCCTCATAACTGAAGCTGAGGAAGCTGGTATTTCTTACATCACTGGGGGAGAGGAAGAACATAAGCTTGCTCTCAACCCCATTCTTATCCATTCGGTACTGGGCAATTGTTCGTTCCCTGACCGATCCTCTTGCATTGGTAATGGTCATGATCAGATTGGCACTCATGGTATCCCCGCTATCGCGGTTATAGACTTCCCACATTACCTCGCTGCCACCAGGGGTGGCTGCGCTCACGGTAAGTAAGGCGAAGGATAAGAGCAGTGCAAGCACACTGATTCGTTTTGTTGTACGTGTGTTCATAAGTAACTCCTTGTATTGTTATCGTATGCGTTTTGGAAGAAACACATGTTTTTTCTCGAGGTAGTGCACAAGCACCACCAGTATGGTAAGCGTGCCCAAGGCACTGGTTGCCATGTTAAGGACGATAAGAGCACCAACCTGCCTGTTGGGAGGGAAGACGCTGAACATCAGGATTGCAAAACCACCCATGACGGCGATTGCATTGAAGATGATTGCCCTCCCTGTATGCCTCAGTGTCGATCTCGTGGCTTGTTCAAGTGAAGATCCCTCCAGGCGTTCATTTGTGTAGTGCTCCAGGAAGTGGATGGCATAGTCCACCCCGATACCGATGGCAATGCTGGTTATCAAGGCAGTTGCGCTGCTGAGCGGGATTCCCAGCAGTCCCATCACCCCAAAATTCACAATAGCCGTGATGGCAATGGGGACGGTTCCCACGATGCCGATATGCAGGTTCCTGAACAGGAGAGCCAGGAGGATGATGATAATTACAAAGCTTAGGGCCAAGCTGATGATCTGTCCCTCAAGCAGGAGTTCACTGAAAATGAAGGCCTTGTAACCACTGCCTGCATACGTTACCTCAATTTCATGTTCGGCGAAGACTGGGCGGTAGGAATCAACCACAGCAAGGATATCCTTGAGAACAGCAGAGCTGTCACTCTTCAACTGAACCGTAATATTTGCACTGGTATACTCGTAGTCAACGACCTTTTCCAAGGATTCGGGGTCACCGGAAAATTCGTAGAGCAGGAGATATTGACTTACCAGTTCCTGGGAGTCCGGGATGCTGTAACTTCCCTCTTCATGCTCCAGCATTACTTGGTTCATCTGCTTGATGAAGGTTGTAAGGGAGAGTGTGTTTCCCACAATTGGGTCCTTCTCAATATCATCCTGCATGGAATCCATCGCCTGCAGTACCTCTGGATGCTTGAAGAGATCTGTCTCATCCCCGCTCAGGATGATATTCAAGGTGGAAGTCCCCCCGAACTTGTTGTTTACAAATTGGTCGGTCTGTGCAATGGTGCTGTCTTCCTCAAAGTTTGCCAGGAAGCTCGTATCGATCCATACCATGCTTGTTCCCCAGATTCCAATGATGAGCACGGCAAGGGAGATGAAAACAACCATCTTCGGGCGTCTTAGCAGGAGTGCTTGGAGCTTGTCTGAAAGCGTTCCTTTTCCCTGTTGTATTTCAAGATCTGCCTTCGCTCTCTTGTACTTGGGTTTTCCCAGAAGATAGAGGGAAGCAGGGAAAAGCAACAGGGCAAGCAACATCTCAGAGAGGACACCGATGGCTGCAAACAACCCAAAATACCGGACAGGAAGTACCTGGCTGCTCATCAGGGCAACAAATCCAATAGCTGTGGTTATTGCTGTCATGATAATCGGCCTTACCATCTGCTTCAGGGACTGGGTAGCCAGTTCCCCTTTGGAAAGGTCAGGGTAGGAGAGCATCAGGTGGTGGATGGTATTGTGCATGTGAATACCATAGGCAACCCCGATGGCAATCAACATGACGGGAATCATGGTATCAACGGCATAGATGGGTATGTTCAACAAGGTCATCAAACCGAAGGAGACCAGTGTCCCAAAAAGCACAATGACCATGTTCAGTACTGTATCGCGTACTGAACGCAACAAGATGTAAAGCAGGATGATCATAGTGATGATGACCAAGGGGAACATGATCGCCATGTCCTTTGGTCCGAGCTGAGCAAGAGCCCCTTCAACTACAGGGCGTCCTGCAACCATGAGGTTTTCTGGTCCTTCCCACTGCCCAGCCCAAGTCTGCAGTGTCTCTGCCTCTATGTCACTTTTCAGTTCAGCAATGATCAGTGTGGCCGTCCCATCCTTACTGACATTTCTCCCATATATCATGGGGTTGGCTTCTACCTCGGCCTGCATTTGTGAGATTGCCGAATCACTCGTTTTTCCGGAGTAGAACGGTTCAACCTCAAGAAACCCATCATCACTCTTGATGTTGTCTGCAGTCGTGAGACTGGTTACGGATTCCACTGCATCAAACTCTTCCTGAAGCGCTACAGTGATGGCATCTATCTTCTCAATTGTGCCGGGGTTGTAGATACCCTCAGGGTGTTCTATTACGATGAGTATTGCATCCTTGATACCAAAAAGGCTCTCTGCCTCATCACTGGCCATAAAGGCCGGGTGGGTCTTTGGCATATACTCATCAAGGTCCGTCTCCAGCACTGCATTGTTTGCAATGGAGATGACAAAGATAGAGGATAGAACCAATACCGCGAGCAAGAGAAGAAATGGGCGTTTAGCAAATGATGTGAAAAATCGCATAAATCCTCCGATAGTTAACGTTTACTTACATATAGAATAAATAAACATTCTTTCATGAAATTGAAATGTACAGTTATTGCAATGAGAAGAGGGTACTCAGGCCAGCGGTGATAGGCCCTGCCTGTTCACTTAAGTTTGATGGTTCATCCTGCATATGCCAACGCGAGACATAGAGGCGAATGGTGCCGAAGGTGATCATTGCAAGTTCAACAGGGTTCATATCATCCCTGCACTGTTTCTCTGCAATGGCCTCTGCATAGAACGCAGAGAGCTGCTTCAGGTTTCCCTGTAGCAGAGCATCCAACTGTGGCTTGAGTTGAATGTCAACATTGAAGGTCTCCTCAGCGAACAGCATAAGGGTAAATGCTGCATTATGTTCCAAAAGTGTGAACAAGTCATGAACAAACTTGGTGAGCGCTTCCCTGTAGGAATCTTTTGATGCGAGCAATGTAGCAAACTGTGGCTTGAGCAAGCTATCAAGATGGACAAGGATTGCTTGCAATAACTCATGTTTACTTGCAAAATGCCGGTATACAGCTGCTTCGCTGACACCGATGGCGGATGCCACATTCCGGATGGTCAGCTTCTGGATACCATCATTGGCTGTTACGCGGATTGCTGCTTCAACCAATTCAATTTGTCGTTTTGTCTGCATCGGTTCCTCCAAAGTAAGTTAACGATTACTAACGTACGTAATTTTCTCTCTTTTGACAAGAGGATAGTAGTATTTTTTTCAAGCTTTGTTTGCATTCACTTGCAACCTTACCATTTCAACACGATACTAAAGGCATGGAGGGATCAAGCCATATGAAACACGTGTCATCAATGGATGCAGCAAAAACTATTGTACAACGATACCTTGCGTCACACGAAGACGGCCAATATACCTGGCGACCGTTCGTGAAACGAGGAATCTACCGAAGAGAAGATTACCGCTACCATGCAGACTTGCAGAGTTTGCTTCCCTCAGCTCCTCTTGGTTCCTACAGCTATATCTGGGGAGTGTACCCCAGCACAGGAGAGACTACACTTCGCTTCGCACTTATTCCTTATGGTCCGGTCAAAATATATGTGAATGGTGCCTTGGTGGGGGAGAGTGATATATTCAGCGAACGGTATCGTAGCAAACAAATATTCGAACTCCCAATGAAGAAGGGTTTCAATGATTTGGTCCTGCTCTGTGAAAATACCAGTGGTGGGTTTGGCTGTGAATTCGGTACGTGGGTTGGTAAACTGGATTATTATTTCCTTATGCCCTCCCTCTACGGTGAAATGGAAGGGTTGTGTTACTCAGCTGCACAGGAAACGCTTCTGGAAACTCTTACCTTGGAGTCCTTGCATTCTCTGGATTGGTATCCTGAACGTCCTGAATTACCTGGGGAATCGGTGGATCTTACCAGCATTTTCCCCGATGCAAAGGAAGGCCAATGTGCGGTATTGGCAACCTCCTTCACCTTGGAGGAGGACCGATGGTGTACCTTTAGGAGCAATGCACGGCTTTTTCTTGATGATCTTCCTGTGGAGGGATCCCTTGAATTGCAAGCAGGTCGGCATACCCTCCTGCTCCATGCCAGGATTGAGAGTCCGGTAACCTTGGAGGTTCTTGATGCAAAGACCAATGATATGATAGAGATTTTCAATCCAGTCCTCCCTGCATCATATCCCTATCGCTATCTGATAGCTGGTCCGTTTGATGCTCGTCCAGATGTATTCTCATTTCAATACACCAAGCCATTCCCTACAGCAAACGGAGAAGATTTCTGGCACCTTGAAGGGGAAGATACCTACCTACGGATGTATAATGACAATCCTCTGTTTGGGCATTGGAACTATCCTCTCGGAGTCACCCTCTATGGCCTGGTGGAAACAGAGCGGATGCTCTCTTCCTCTGATCCTTCCCTGGCGTACCGCATTGCAGAGTATCTGGAAAACCATATACAAGCCAGTCTTGACTCATACGCGTATGCCATGTGGGACAAGGAGCATCTTGGAGGCAGTACTGCCGTACATCATCTGATGACAAGCCTGGACAGTCTTGATGACTGTGGATCCTTTGCATCAACGGTCCTCGAAGTAGGAAAGGATCATGAGCTTCATGGATTTGAGGAGATCATCGAGGTGGTTCGCACCTATATCAGCAAGATCCAGCCACGCCTAAGCGATGGTACCTTTTTCCGTACCGGACTCATGCATGAGTTCCATGAGAATACCATGTGGGTCGATGACCTGTATATGTCAGTCCCTTTCCTCATCCGCTACAGCATCTATGCAAAGGATGACTCCTACCTGGAAGACGCCATCAACCAATTCTTCGGGTTTGCAAAATACCTCTATATGGAAGATAAGGGATTGATGAGCCATGTCTATGATTTTGAGCGCAATATTGCCACAGGTATTCCTTGGGGACGGGGAAATGGATGGGCACTGTTCAGTCTCTCTGAGCTGCTGATGGTTTTGCCTGATAATCATTCCAAACGGAAAAAACTGCTCACGTTTTTCCGGTCGCTCAGCGAGGGGTTCCTCCGTCATCAGGATGAGGAGGGAATGTTCCATCAGGTGTTGGACATGAAATCTTCCTACCAGGAAAGCTCCTGTACAGCGATGGCAGCTTGTGCCTTCTCCAGGGGTGTACGCCAAGGGTGGTATGAGAACCCAGAACCGTACAGGGAAGGCTGTTTGAAGGCCTGTGACGGACTCAAGAAAAAGGCCATCGATGGGGATGGCCATGTACATGGGGTATGCCGTGGTTCGGAGTTCTCCTGTTCACGCCACTACTATGCCGAGCAGTTGCTCCCCCGCCTGGATGATACCCATGGAATAGGTATCATCCTCCTTGCTCTCTGTGAAGGGGAGAAACTTGCTTAACCCTTCAAGCCGGTGGTAGCCAATCCCTGGACGATGTACTTCTGGAAAACCAGGAAGATGATCAGGACAGGGAGAAGGCTGAGGGTTCCCATGGCAAAGATGGCTGACCAGTCAGTAGAGGTCTGTGGGTCGCTGAACATCCTCAAGGCCAAAGAAACGGTGAAGAGCCTTGGCTTGTTCAAGAAGAGCAGTGGTCCAAGGAAGTCATCCCATCTCCAGTAGAAGCTGAAGATCGTACTGGTAATTACCGCTGGCTTGATCAGGGGGAACAGAATCCTTGAGTAGATCATGAAACGATTGCACCCATCTATCTTTGCCGAGTCATCAAGCTCATAGGGAATTTGCCGGATGAACTGCACCATGAGGAAGATGAAGAAGGGGAGTCCTGCAAATTGGGGAATGATCAAGGGTTTGAACGAGTTGATCCAACCAATCTTGTGGAAAATGATGAACTGGGGAACCATGACCACCTGGTAGGGAATCATCATGGTCAGGAACATGCACGCATACCAGAATGACCTGCCCCTGAATGGTACCCTGGCAAAGCCATAGGCAACCAAGCTGGAAGCAATCACCGCCCCAAAGGTGGAGAGGATTGTATAGTAGAAAGAGTTCTTGAAGAAGGTTGTGAAGGTAATCGTATTGTTGAACCTCCAACCCCTGATGTAATGCTCCAGGCTCAGGGATTCTGGGATCAGGGAACTTGAACCAAAGATCTCAGCATTGGTCTTGAATGAGTTGGAAATCATCCAGAGAATCGGATAGAGCATCAGAAATCCCAGGAGGATGACAACGATGTGGAATATGGTCTGGCCGAGAAGATATTTCGTTTTTCGGTTCAACATCTTATTTGCCCTCCTTTGCTTCATAGAAGACCCAATTGTTTGAGGTCTTGAACACAATACCGGTCATGACACCGATTATCAGTACCAGGACCCAGGCAAGGGCACTTCCATAGCCCATATCGTAGTACTTGAATGCTCTTTGGTAGAGATAGAGTGCATACACCAAGGTGGAATTGAGGGGGTCTCCTGATCCTCCTGATACCACAAAGGCTTGGGTAAAGACCGTGAATCCGTTGATCAACTGCATAACCAGGTTGAAGAAGATGACCGGGGTGATCTGGGGAACGGTAATGTGCGTGAATTTCTTGAGGGGGTTTGCCCCGTCGATGGAGGCAGCTTCATAGAGCTCCTTGGGAATTTGTCTGAGTCCAGCAAGGAAAATCAGCATTGAGGAGCCAAACTGCCATGCAGCAAGCAGGATCAATGTCCAGATTGCTGTTGAGGGGTCTCCTATCCAGGATATGTCGGTGACGATCCCAATTCTTGCCAATGCAGCATTGAGTGCTCCATCAGCCATGAAGAGACGTCTCCACATGACCGCGATGGCAATTGAACCACCAACCAGTGAAGGTACGTAGTATATTGCCTGATACACCCTGATAGCGCGGGTGCCACGGTTGAACAGCATGGCAACAAAGAAGGCAAAGAGCAAGCGTAGCGGTACCGAAACAAATGCATAAAAGAAGGTAACCTTCAGTGATTGCCAGAAGAGTTCATCACCCAGCATCCTCCTGAAATTCTCCAGACCATTGAATATCGGTTCACCGAGGATGTCATATTCGGTGAAGGAGTAGTAGAGGGAGAAGAGGATCGGGATAATGGAAAAGGCTATAAACCCCAGCAGCCATGGGCTGATAAAGGCATAGCCAGATAGATCGTCTAAAAACGATCGCCTGCGAGATGTGAGTTGCTTCATGGATGCTCCTTCCGGCTATAGAGGAAGACCCGCAGGAGCAGGTCTTCCCCATAGTGTACCGTTGCGCTTACTTCAGAATTTCGTTTCCTCTGCTCATGATCTTGGCAACCCCTTCATCGAGGGAAACACGCTTCATGAGTATCTCTTGGGTAACATCACGTACCATCTTGAGGAACTCACCGCTGCCTGCCGGATCGGGAGCGTCAATCGGACCTGCGTTCTTGGACGCAAGACTGATGTAATCGAAAATCTGCTTGTTGATCGGGTCAACCATTGTTGACATGTGCTCACGTACATCATCAGGAATGGGAACGCCGCGTTCACCCATCAACATATCATTGACTTTAATATCGTTGACAAAGTAGTTGAGGAACTTTGCTGCAAGTTCAGGATTCTCAGCGGAAGCTGGAATGCTGAAGAACATGGAAGGCTTCAGGAATGTGCCCTTTGCCTTTGCGTTCTTGAGGTTGGGAAGCAGAGCGATCTCCAGGGGGCGCTGTGCCGCAGCCTGGGTGGATACAAACTGGTTGGACCAGATGAATTCAACCCAAGTCTCACCCTTGGCAATGGCTCCTTCCTCAGGGCTGACGGTAACAAAAGCTGTTTCCGGCTTAATGAGGGCACCTGCATCGAGGAGTCTGAGCTGGATTGCATAGAACTCACGCAGAGCTGCAGGATCGGTAAAACCAAGTCCGGTTTCCCCATAGGTGGATGCACCAGTCTGACGGATCATGTTGTCGAAACCAACCTTTGGATCAGTGGTGAAGAACGGGATTGTCTGTACACCGGTCTTCTGGTACACCTGCAGGGCGATGCGTTCAAAGTCTGCCCAGGTCCAGGTTGCACTGTCGATCTGTGAAATGCCAGCCTTCTTGAGAACTGCAGGATCATAGGTCAGACATACAGCGTTGGTGCCCAAGCTGATACCATACAGTTTTCCGTCAACCATACCACCGGTAAGGAAAGAGTCATTGATCTTGGAGAGGTCAATGATTCCCTTGTCCACATACGGGGTAAGATCAGCAAGCTGATTCCTCTCTACCCACTGGAGCATGTACGCATAGTCATGCTGCATAAGGTCAGGAAGACTTCCAGCGGCTGCCTGGGTGTTCATCTTGTCCCAATAGCCACTCCAACCGGTTGTCTCGGTTTCAATGGTGACACCTGGGTTCTCGGCTTCGAACATCTCGACGGCCTTGTAGGTGCGTTCATCGCGGGTAGGGTTGCCCCACCAGGCGAGTCGCATCGTGTTTGAATCAGTTTCCTCGGCCGCTGCTTGGGCAAAGAGGACACCCGGCAACAACATGAGGATCACCATGGCGGTGATGAGAACGTTTCTTGCTTTCATACAAATCACTCCTTTTGTTCGTGTTTCCTATAGTGTACGGGCTCGCGTGCAAGATGTCAAAAACTTACTGTAAGCAGTTTTAAACAAAGAAGATAATAGGTATTTATTGGTTATTCGCTGAATCGAGTGGGTAACCCTACATGATGGTGGCTTTAGGAAGTGCAAGCTCTCCACAGACAAAATAGATCATTGCCATGAAATTCTTCATGTTTTTGAACCCTCTTGCTC
>NZ_JAEKNT010000021.1 GCF_016406725.1 Sphaerochaeta sp. S2
ATTCGATACAGCAGGTGAAAATTTTACTGCTGAAACAGGGATCGAAGTCAATTATGTGAGAGTTCCCACTAATGATTTTCACACAAAACTGGTTTCCAGTATTTCTGCGGGAGTATATCCTGATATGATCATCTGGAACAGTAGTCCTGGTGTGGAATTTAGCCAAACCGGTGCGGTGCTTCCTGTTGATGAAATTGTAAATGAAATTGGAAGAGGACAGTTTGGAGAAGGAAGTCTCAAGATGTTCACCGTAGATGGTGATCTTCTGGAAATTCCATTCATGGTACGACCAGCAGGATTTCATGCTAGAAAAGACTGGCTTGAGGCTGCTGGTTATAATACAGAGCCTAAAATTGATAGTGATGGATACTACTATTATGAAGGCCTTCAGACTTGGGAAGAATTATTAGAAGCTGCAAAGAAAATCAATGATCCCAGTAATGGCAAATATGCGATGGGATTTGCTTACAGCAGGAAAGCATTTGGAGATTCCGCCAGCTTTTGTATGAGTATTCTGTATTCCTATGGTGCTAGCTTGCTAGATGAGAATGGTAATGTTGCCATTGATTCGAAGGAAGCAATCGAAGGACTCGAGATGATTCGGAAGATTTGGGAGAGTGGGACAGTACCTTCCGCTGCTACTACCTGGGATGGTGGTTCAAATAACAATTTCTTCATTGGTGGTGATATTGGAATGGTCTTCAATTCTAATAGCATAATGGGCAAATTGAACGACACTACTGCAGTAAAACCAGAGGATCTCCTGATGATTCCTTTCCCTTCTGGTCCAGCGGGATCTTTCATGTCAGCAAATCCTGAGTCAATTACCATTTTCAACAAAGGGAATGTGGAAGGAGCCAAAGCTTTTACCAAATATTTATTGAAAGAAGAAACCCAGGTATCGATGTTTAAAATCATGGGCTTCGGTTATTACAGTCCTTTGAAGAAGGATGTAATGGAAAACGAGCTCTTTAGTAATTTGAATCAGAACGAGAGGGTTTTGATGCAGGATGCAAGGAAAGCGATAAATGTATCC
>NZ_JAEKNT010000022.1 GCF_016406725.1 Sphaerochaeta sp. S2
GGCTTGGCTGCGGAGGTAGTAGTTATGGTAGAGCATCATGGGATTCACGATGCGCAGGTCCAAATCCCCTCCCCCGTCTTGGTACATGATGCCCTCACTGAGCACCAGATTGACGCGGTCGGAGAAGAGGCGCCACTCAAATCGGTGGGCCATGAACATCTTAAGCCCGGTTATGGGCCGCGCCTGACTGTCAGGAAGACTGGAATCATAAATCTCGTTGGGGTGAGGAAAAAATGATGTGATAAAGGAATACTTGAAGGAGTCTTGGTACACAGCAAGTCTAGCCATATTGTGGTACTGCAGTTGCTCTCCGATCATGAAGTTTCCACTGAATCCTGGCCCCCAGGAGATCCGATCCCGTCCTACCTGAACCACCCAGTTGGAACCTCCCGTGGAAAGGAACGCCCGATAGGGAACGTTGGCGTCCAGAGAGAGGGTTTGCAAGGAGAAGTCATAGGGAAGATTGGTCGTAAGATTTTTCTTCCCATAGAGTTCAGAGGTTCCCTCATCCATGGTCCCTGCTTCTTTCCCATCAATATTGCTGCTGCCGAGGGTAAGGTCAAAAACTCCAGAGAAAGCTCCCAGGGAGAGCGTCATGGGGACAGAGACAAGGCTCTTTCTATCCAAATAGGAGTAGACCCAGTCTTCTTCACGGATAAAGTCCTCTGTATTGCTGTGGATGTAGGTCTCAAAGGAGATTTCTGATTCTATTGAGAATGCAGGCAGTTCCATCGTCGATTCACCTACAAGCGATGTATAGAGCTTGGTTTCCATCCAGGAGAGTTCCTCCGGGTTAAGACGAGAGAGATGATGGTCAAGCTCAGCCCTGGTGTAGGGAAGTGCTGATGAGGGAATGGCCAACCCTTGGCTGACATAGAGGGTGGAAAGTTTCTCATGAACAGAATCAGAGAGCTGAAACATGTCTGAAGGACTGGCAAACCCACCTGTCCAACAGAGGGAAAGCACTACCATGGCAAGCACCAGTTTTTTCATCCTTCATAGACCTCCTTCAATCCTAGGACTTCTGTATCCCTCGATACTTTCTCAGTCCATTCAGTGTATACTGCAAAAAATACCAGCAGGCCACCGGGATAGGCAGATGCAAGTACCTGCGATAGACAATCCAACGGTTTTTTGCTGCTTTGACTTTATCCCCTGATCGATTGGAATCAGAGAGCCGATAGAAGACCAAGGATTCAACACACCCTCTTGCGATAGCCCCATCCTGTAGCAATCCTAGCCAGAATACAAAGTCCTCATGGCTATATGTCCCATCCATGGCCCGGTCCTGCAACCAAGTCGAACGCATTACCACAGTAGAAGGAAGCACATAGTTCTCCTTCAACAATGCTTTGAAAGAACAGTGCATTGGAACTATCTTATCATGTCCAATGTCATTCCCTTCTCCATCGATGAAGGAGTAGCTTGAATAGGCTAGATCACACTTCTCAGACTCCAACAGCTGAATCTGTTTTTCCAACTTATCACTCTTCCATACATCATCACCATCAAGGAAGGCAACAAACTCCCCTTCCACGTGCTGAAAGAGGAAATTACGTGCGTTTGCCACTCCCCCATTCTGTGAGAGAAAGAATACCCTGATTCGGTTATCCTCATCAGCCAATTCCTGCATCACCCCTGCAGTGTTGTCCTTGGATGCATCATCTACGATGAGTATCTCAAGAGATGAATAGGTCTGTGCAAGTGCTGATTGAACAGTTTCCCTGAGGGTGTCTTCACAGTTAAATGCTGGTATGATTACCGAGCATACCCCTTTTTGATACAGCATCAGAGAAACCTCCTCCTATCATCTAGAAAAACACTTTTGCGCCGATCTGGACTATATGATCAAAGATTGGATCATTCCATGGACCGAAAGTAACACCCCTTCCATCATATGGTATATCTCCAGAAGTGACAGGTTTCTCCCATACTACCGTAAAACGATAGCCAGCGGTAAGTTCAATCGGCATATCAGAGAATTTCTTAGTTGCTTTCATCTGCATAGAGAGCGTGCGCTTGAATTCATTATCCCAGAAATTCTTCTCCTGATAGTTATCATCATCACTATAATTCATGAACTGTTCTATCATGAACCCATACTGGCCACTACGTACCTGGTACTTTGTCTGCAGCTGAGCGGTCCAACCCTTCGGAAGGCCAAGATCCAGCTGGACCAGGAACTCCTGGCTGTTGGGATCAAGCGGATAGCCAATATTCTCTCCCTTGTTCACATAGGCTGTTTCACTGGAGGTTTCGTAGATATGATACAAACCATCAGCTCCTTCGATTACAGTACGGCCGTCAGGAGAAGTATATTCAGGATATTTATCCGTAACATCAATCACCCAATCATAGTCACCTTTAGAATTCAAATTTTTATAGAGCATTGTATCAGCTCCAACAGCAACTATTTCATACGTATTCTCAAAATCAGTGACTGTTGTATTATTAGTGTCATCATCAGCCAAATCCTCTAGAACACCAGTCTTCTCCATAATTGGATAGTGGGTATATACAAAGGGGCCAATGTAGGTCCATTGAACCGTCAGGCTGGAGAAGCTTCCTACAGGAATGGGAACAACAAAACCTGCTTGGAAGGCAAACATATTCCTTGGTGCCTTGAGCATAGTGATTGGATTCCCCACTACATTCATCTCATTCATACCCATCGCACCATAGAAACGAGCAGTTGATGGGAGTGTAAAGGAGAAATCCAAGCCTGCAAACACGTCATCAATATCCCCAAGGTTGTTCTGCTGGAACATATAGATTGCAAGTGGATTGAGGTACCCAATTTCAAATCGTTTTTGCCATACTGTTGATTCAAAGATACTGAGGGTAAGCAAATTTCCCACATCCAACTCAACACGATGAGCACTGAAGTTGTTGTCAAATCGGTAGTATGGTTTATCTTGCTGGTAATCATCGGAGAAGAACGGATTACCATCAAGGGTATCAAGAGAGAATTTTCCCAGTGATCCTGTGATCACTGAATAATGTAACCATGGAGCAAAATCTACTTGTATATCAACCCCGTCAAAGCTTCTTGCATCGGTACTCAGCATCAGATTATTGAGACCTGGCCCCCAATCTCTCTTGATAGATCCCCAGCGAAGACTCAAGGCACCATCAAAGAAGGAACCCGATAGCTCAGGGGATAGGGAAAGCCCTGTATAGAAGGAATCAGCAGGAATGGAACGCAACTGTGATCCACCGGATAACAGCTGCATATAGAAGCCTTCTCCTGGGATGGTAAACTCTGTGGGAAGGAATACCTCTGAATTCAGCTTAACAATATTCAACCCAAAAACCATGTTGTAGGAAATATGCTATCCAAGATCGCCTTTCAGATAGGCAAGAATGGTGTTTCTGGAATAATACTCCTTTGAAGCAATATTCACAGTCTGCTGTGTCTGGAGGGTAACAC
>NZ_JAEKNT010000023.1 GCF_016406725.1 Sphaerochaeta sp. S2
ATACTGAGTACATCAGGAGGACGGTATGATGAGAATGGGAATCTTGGGTGCTGGAAACATCGCCCGTAAGATGGCTGCAACGATAGCTGAGATGGAACAGGTGGAAGCCTATGCTGTTGCATCCAGAGACCTACAGAAAGCGCGTGACTTTGCAAAGAAGTGGAATGTTCGTAAAGCGTACGGTTCCTATGAGGAAATGCTGGGTGACCCCGATGTTGATCTGGTATATGTTTGCACCCCACACTCCTTGCACTATGAACATATGATGCTCTCCTTGGAGCATGGGAAACCTGTACTTGGCGAAAAGGCTTTCACGATGAATGCAAAACAAGCCAGGGAAGTCATAGCTCTTGGGAAAAAGAAAAAGCTTCTGGTAGCTGAGGCAATTTGGACACGATATTTACCTATGCGTTTGGTTCTTGAACAGATTCTTGAACGCAGGGTAATCGGTGAACCACATTCACTTACTGCAAATCTCTGTTATCCCATCAAGGGCGTAAAACGCATGATGGACCCGGAGCTTGCTGGAGGTGCTCTTCTGGATCTGGGAGTGTACCCTATCAACTTTGCCATGATGGTGTTTGGAAATGAGATTGAGTCCATTGAATCTTCCTGCATCAAGACTGACAGTGGTGTTGATGAGTCCAACTCCATCACCCTTTCGTTCAAGGGTGGCAAGATGGCAATCCTTCACTCTTCCATGCTGAGTACCAGTGACAGACGTGGTGCTATATTCGGTAGCAGGGGGTTTATTGAGTTCCTCAACATCAATAACTGTGAAGGGATCAATGTATACGACCGTGATTACAACCTGGTTGAGACCTATAAGCCTTTCAAGAACATCACAGGGTTCGAACATCAGGTTGAAGCATGCAGGAAGGCACTTGAGGAGGGCGAAATTGAGCTTAAACAGATGCCTCACAGTGAAATCATCAAGGTAATGGAAGTAATGGATACCCTGAGAAACCAATGGGGTGTACACTTCCCGGGAGAATGAACATATGGAACTTTCACAACAAATTGCATTGGTAGAAAGCCAGGAAGAACTGCTTCAGTTCGATCATTTCTCAAACCGTGATGCATGGGAACTGGGAAAAATCTTTGCCGAGGAAGCTTTGGGCAAAGAGATTCCCATCGCCATATGCATCAGGACAATGAGTGGCAAGACACTGTTTCATTTTACCGCTGAAGGTTCAAATCGTGGCTCACAGGACTGGATCGACAGAAAGTTCAATACGGTCCAGCACTTTGAAACCAGTACGTTGGCATACTCATTATTCCTGAAGAAACGAGGGAAGACGTTGAGTGAACGGGGTTTGGATCCAACCAGGTTTGTGGATTGTGGAGGAGGATTTCCCATTGTTGTCCGATCAGCTGGATTGGTAGGGGCTGTAATGGTAAGCGGCCTTACCGACCTTGAGGATCATGATGTACTGGTTAGATGCATCAGCAGGTATCTGGGTGTGGAAAATGTTCCTCACTACCCTACGAAAAATCCTTGAGTAGATGCATGTAATAGCGTTCCTCAATACGTTCTTGGGGAACACCAAATAGTGATAGTACTTCGAGCAGACGGGTCCTGGCATACGGGACCTGTTCTGCTGTCTCCAGAACAAATTCCATTTCCAAAAACCATCCCAACGAAGCTATTTCTACCAGTTCTATGTGGAGTGGCGAGAGTGTTTCATCAACCATCCAATCATAGGAGTACCCTCGCTTGGTCTTCCTGATATACACCTCATATCCAAGACTGAGGAAGAAAGCATGGGCCCACTCAGCCTGGTCCGAGGAGGAGAGGAACTCCACCTCTTCATTGACCTCGATCCCATCCTTCAGGCTCTTATATTTTCTCGTGAAACGAACATTCCCAGAAAGCTCATGGAAAGAGGGCCCAAACCGTTCCATCCTAAGACGGAAAAGTGGGTCCTCCCCTTCCTTTGCATAGTAGATATCATCCTTCTCTTCGCAACATGCATCAACAATTCCAGTGCGTTGTTCAATGTCATGCTTAAGCGTGATGGGGTCATCTACATGGGCTTTTAGTTCAACTTCATAGGACATGTCAGTCTTTCCAAGGGAAAATCATATTCTTCAAGGAACGGTGTCCAACGCTCTCGCGTTCTTCATAGAGCAGTTCATCCCAAGGAATGTGTTTTCTGTCTGCTTCCGGTTCTTCTTCAAGATAGTCATACTTGTACATCATCAGTTTGACAGCATCACTGCTGGCAAGCAACATACCGGTCACTCCAGGGGCAAGGCCTGCTAGAAGTGCTGATAACGCAAAATTCACTATCTGGTACACTGCAAAAAACAAAGTGAAGAAGAGATTATCAAACACAATAAGAAAACTCTTTTTCAGTGTCTTGATTGGACGGTCCCCAGGCATTGAACGAAAGAGTGCCCAATAATACAGAAGAGCGAAGCTCAACCCCATGAACAACCAGAAAAGGATGACACTGAGCAGGGTTCCTACCGCATTGCCATAGCTCAGGTAAAAGGGAATGACAAACAGGATAAGTGAGACATCCAGCACGGAAAGCAGCCAGTAAAAAAGACTATGCCTCCATGAATCCCTGATTCCCTGCTTGAATCCTTCCCAGCCAGGCCGTTCGTATTTTGCGTATGCCCAGGTAGAGGCTGAAGTGCCAGCAGTGAAGAAGGCAAACAGACCTACCGAGAGAATCATGGCAGCTACGGATAGCAATCCATTCATTTCCATAAGGCTCATGCTTCCCATGAAGGCAAGCAAGATTAGGAGGAACCCAAGGTTGTGGACAACCATCGAAATGAGGTTGTCCCAGCCATCGAAAAACGCTTTTTTAATGAAGAATCCAGTCATGCTACAAGAGTACTCATACGATTGCAGGAAAGCAAGAGGTTTTAGAAGGAGGTTTCATCCGGGTTCTGTGTTGGTCCACAGATATTCTCCATTTCATTGAGCTTTGTCATTTGTTCTTCATTCAACGTGAAATCAAAGATATCCTTGTTCTGGAGAATAGAGGAAGGTGTAACTGATTTGGGAAGCACTACATGTCCTCTCTGGACATCATAACGAAGACATACCTGAGCGGGACTCTTCCCTACCTCTTCAGCAATGCTCTTGATCAGGGGACTGCTGAGCAGGCCACCGGTGCCTAATGGGCTGTAAGCTTCCAGTACCATTCCCTTGTCCTTGCAATATTGCACCAACTTGTGCTGTTGTTCACCAGCATAGAGACGGATCTGATTGACCTGCGGTTTGATCTCAGCCCTCTCGAGCAATGATTCAATATGATGTTCACGGAAATTGCTGATACCGATGCTCTTGATCAGACCTTGCATTACAAACTCCTCCATTGCCTTCCAACTCCCTCTATTGGCATCCTGCCAATGCGAGCGTGATGCAATGGGATTTGGCCAATGGATCAAATACAGATCAACATAGTCAGTATCCAGTTTTCTTAAGCTTTCCAGGAATGCTTCCCTTGTCTGTTCATAGCCATGGTCATTGTTGTGTAGCTTGGTGGTTAGGAAAATCTCTTCCCGCTCAATCCCGCTCTCACGTATTGCGCGTCCAACACTTTCCTCATTGCCATAGGCAGCTGCTGTATCTATATGGCGATATCCTACCTCGAGTGCGTAGCGAACACTCTCATATGCTGCTTTTCCTTCAGGGATCTGCCAAGTGCCAAATCCAAGTTGCGGGATCTCAAGATTGTTGTTCATCGTAACTGTCTGCATAGTACCTCCTGTTAATTCAAGAAGAAGTCCAAAATATTCCAACCTGTCTGTTCATTTTGTTTGAACAATTCAGTGTACCCACAATTGGTACAGGTGACGGTAATGAACCGTTTGTTTTGGACATCGAAAATCTTGGCAAAATTGCCACCCGTTGCCTGGAACCGGTCGCTCTCATAGTGAGTGCCGCCACATTTTGGACATACATATCGTTTCTTTTCCATGAACTTAAGCATATCATGGTTTTCCCCAACCAAAAAGTGACAAAAACCCTCTTGACTAACTGTTTGGGCATTGGCTATAGTGTGGTAG
>NZ_JAEKNT010000024.1 GCF_016406725.1 Sphaerochaeta sp. S2
CTTGTAGGTCGATTGGAGAAATACATGCCAGGTGATGGAGACCAGCAGAACGTTCAGACTCCTGCAGGAGAGAACCCTACCAGTACAGAGGGTTTGAATCCCAATGGTGAGCAGACCAATGCTACCCCTGAAACACAGCAACCCACTACCCAGAAGTGGATGGCACAGCTCCCTGACGAATTGAAAGGCAACGAGAACCTTTCCAAGTATTCCAGCTTGGGGGAGGCATTGAAGGGCCTTTTGGATGGAAGCGAACCAAAAACCAAGGAAGGTGGAGAGGGATCGCAGGAGACTCCTCCTGAGATTGACTACAAGTTCACGAAGAGTTTTGTGGAAGCAGCAGATGCTGATGGAACTCTCTCAAAGAAGCTGACGGAAACACTAAAGTCATTGAACCTTCCGCAGGAGCAAGCAGAACCGATCTACAACGCTCTGGTCGATTACCAGAACGGAAACATCGAAGCCTTCCAGACGAAGGGCAAAGAGATGTGTGAGAAAGCCCTCAAGGAAGAGTGGGGCGATGAGTATGACGGCAAGGTTGCGGCAATGCAGAGGGCCTACGACAAGATGGTTCCCAAGGATTCGGAGATTGACAAGGGACTGAAAATGACCGGTGCGCACAACAATCCGTTCGTTGCACAGTTGCTTGCCGAAATCGGGGAGAACATCAGTGAGCATACCCCACCCAACAGGTCTTCCGTTGGAAAACAAAAACAGTCGGGTGGTTTCCTGAGCAGGGAAAACGAAATCTATCCGTGGCAAATGTAAGAGGAAATAACACATGGCTTACGAATATCAGACTTTAGCGGAGCTGACCAAGGGTCTTGGTTCTCCCGATATCACCAATGTGGTTGACGAGATTACTCGCTCCACTACCATGCTTTCCGATGCTTCCTTCACCGAGGCAACCGGAATGCTCGAAAATCAGGGCTTGAGAAAGACCAGCTTGCCTACCAACCAGTGGGTTGCCATTGACCAAGGCGGTAAGTCCAGCAAGGGACACAAGGAATTGTTCAAGGATGAACTTGGCATGATTGAGTCTTGGGCTACTGCACGTCAGAAAGAAGGCATGATCGCTCCCAATCCGGAGAAGGTCTACGAAGAGGACGAGAGAGACCACGTCACTGCAATGTCCCTCGATGTTGAGTCCTGTCTCATCTATGGTGGTTCCCAGCCTGGTCAGTTCAAGGGACTTGCTCCAAGGTTCAACCACATCACCGAGGCACAAGACCAGAAGAACATCAAGGCAAAGCCCCAGTTCATCACCTTGGACAACGGTGGAACCACTGACGAGGAAATGTCCTCCATCTTCATGATTGTATGGGGTGCAGGGGCAACCAACATGCTCACTCCTCGCTATGCAGCGAACAAGGGTATCCAGATTACCAAGGGCCAGTGGCAGGTAATTGAGGAGAATGGGGAGAAGTTCTTCCAGAGAGACACCCAGTTCCTCATGTCCACCGGCCTTTCGCTCATGAACCGCTTTGCGGCCTTGCGTATCGCAAACATCGATACCAGTGACGCTGCTCTCTCCACTTCCATGCCGAAGCTCAAGAAAAGCCTGTTCAAGGCATTCACCTTGCTTCCCAAGGAATTCAAGAGCCGAGTCCGCATTTATGCACCTGGTTCGGTACTTGCTGGATTGAACGACTACTATGCCGGTCTGGTTCAGCCTGTCACCTACGAAAACGCCATTCCGACCAACGCCATTGGGGACGTTCGGTTTGATCGCTTCATCATCCGTCAGTGTGACTCCATGCTCGATGCCGGTGAAGATGTCGTCGATGGCGGTGCAGCATAAGGAGGTACTGAATGTTGTACGAAAAGAAAAGAACCTTTGGTCGTGAACCGATTGACCTGACCAATGCGGCATTTGCGGTGGATACCGCCGCTTATGTCGGACAGGCTGTGGATGCTGTTGAGGCAAACGCAGGGACGCTGGACTACGAGGCTGAGAATCAGCATTTCCCCGAAGAGAATACCCTTGAGGTAATCGGATGGGAAACCGCACTCTCTGCCGCCAAGGGAGCAAGCATTGCGTTTGTACTGCAGTCCAGTGCTGACGCTGAGACTTGGAAAGACGAGGTTGCCTTCTCTGTCGCTGAGGCTGAGATTGTGAAGGATGAATTGATTCGCAGGTTCACCATTCCTGCACAGGCCGGACGCTATATGAGGCTCAAGGCTACTGTAGGTGGTGAGGTATTCACCGCAGGGAAAATCCTTGCTTTGGTAAGGCCGCTTTGATAGAAGCCCTGCACGACAAGTACATTTGTGTCTCCCCTGTTTTCAAGGGGGGACGATTGTACAACCCAGGGGATGTTCTCCTGCTTCCCAAGGGTACGGAATACAGGGGAATCTCATTCGTTCCTGCAAAAGCTCCTGAGCCAACTGAAGAGCCTCCTCAGAAGCCCAAGGCAAGAGCGAAGAAAAAGAAAGCAACCTCGGAGGTAGAGGTTTAGATATATATTCCGTGGGCTTCCTCCTGCCCACGGTTTTACTGATTGATTGAGGGACTCATGGATAGACTCACCCTTTATAATCTCGCATTGTCCCTTCTTGACCTGCACATTGACGACCTTGAGACACCAAGTAAGGAACTGACCCTGCTTGACCTCAACTACAAGAAGGTTGTCTCTTTCTGCATGAAGGCATGGGAATTCCCTTTCCTTGTCAAACGGACACAACTCACAGAATATTCGCTAGATGTTGTAGGCAATCCCATGACTTGGAATGGATACCTGTACGGTTACGATGTCCCAGAAGACTTCGGAAGGGCCATACAGCTCAATGCAAGCAAGAACAACTCCTATGCCTACAGGTTCGGTAAGCTATGGTGCAAAATACTTGACCCAGAGCTTGAATATATTCCCATGACGCTCTCTGTTGACGAAAATGGTACTTATCCATATCCGGATGATTTCCTTGCACTGGTGGCCTATCAGCTTGCACTGCACATTGCCCCGATGCTTGACCCTGACGGACAGGCGCAGAGCATTGCTGCACAGATGTACCAGCTCACCCTATCTTCCATCATCGAGAGCGAAACCAGAAGCAATGACAGGGCTGAGAACTATAATGCAGATGCTTATTGGGATGGTGAGATTTACGTTACACAGGAAGCAATCAGGGACGCAATCGTGAAAGGGGAACTCTGATGAACAATCTTGTGAACAACTGGATATTCGGTGAGATTTCCCCGAAGCTTGGTGGTCGCTTCGACCTTGCCATGTATGCACAGGGTTGTGAGAGACTTAGCAACTTCAGGCCGATGCCACAGGGTGGAATCACCAGACGACCTCCCTTGAAGCACGTAACAACCACTGGAAACTGCAGGATCATTCCCTTTACGCTCAGTAGTGGGGAATCCTTCATTATCGAGCTTTCCGCATTGAAAATACGCATATTGAGGTGGGTTGGGTCTGATTTCCTTCCGGTGGTGTTCCTGCCCTCTGGTGATGATTTCCTTGCCTCTCCCTATTCCCTTGCCGATGCTTGGGAAGTCCAGTATGCACAGTACTATGACAGGCTGTATTTCGTTCACAAGGATCATCAGCCACAAGTATTGATTTACTCTGCCTCATCTTTCAGCCTCACTCCTTTTGTCCCGACAAACGACATGGGTGAGAATCTTGGTGAATCGCAGGGGAACTATCCCTCTGTTGTGGGTATCTGCCAGAACCGCCTCTGGTTGGCCTCAACGCTTCTCAATCCCTATACCATCTGGGTATCAAGGCCACCTTACGGAGGTTCAAACAACCACCACGTTTTCACTACCTATGACATGGTCACAGTCGAGACAGAGGTAATCAAGGATACCGAGGATTGGCCCTACACCACCAATGACGAGGGTGAGACAGTCATTGACTTCTCCAACTCTGCAGCATTCCTTGAGACAACCACGGACACTGAGGAAGTGATCAACGCAAAGTGCGGTATGGAGCTTGAGCTTGCCAGTGGACGGAATGACACCATCAAGTGGATTTCCGGCATGGACAATATCTTCATCGGCACAGAGGCAAACGAGTGGATGTGTCCCTATGATATTGACCCGACCAAGCAGGGAGCTTCGATGCAATCCGCTTATGGGAGTCTCCCCATACAGCCACAGACCTTGAGCAACGGAGTTTTCTTCATACAGAGAGGACATAAGCTCAGGGAGATTACCTACTCGCAGAATGGGACGGTAGCAAACGACCTTACCTACACCGCTGACCATATCCTTTCTGCAGGGGTGAGACAGTTGATTACCATGAACAATCCTGAGCCTATTGTTGTCTGTCTGCTCAATGACGGAACGCTTGCTGTCCTGTCCTACGACAAGATGAATGGGACGCAGGGATGGTCAAGATGGGATACACAGGGAACGTTTGTGAGCATTGCCACCTATGAGGATACCTACGGACAACAGCTCTATGCAGTGGTGAAGAGAGGGGAATCCTATTACATCGAACGCTTTGACTTCACCGAACAGGAAGTGTTCCTTGACCGAGCAGGGGAAGCCTTGCAGGGAGACCTTGAGTACACCTCCAAGATGGTAGGCAACCGGTTTGATTTCAATACCGAGAGTGGTTCCACCATCGGCAAGTCCAAGAAGGCCAAGGAAGTATGGGTGCGTTGCCTTGATTCTGGAAGGATCAGGACAGGAGTTGAGGACAAGTACATGCAGAAGACAAGAGGGCCGGTAGGCAACAGTGACTACAGAATCCCCATTTCCGGTGGTGCAAGGAAGGAATTGAAAGTAATTGTCGAGTCAGTGGAAGGAGACCCACTTACCCTGCTTGCCATGACTTATGAAGTGGAGGTGAACTGATGGTAGCAATAGGTGCAGCCTTGCTCAGTGGTGCGATAAGTGCAGGAATTAACTGGTGGAACAAGAAAGACGCAGAGAAGAGTAATCGCATCAGTGCCGCAGAGAATGCCAACAACTCAATACGCCAGTACAATGAGCTTGCAAGGCAGAGGCAATCAAAGGCCGATCTCTTCGATACCAATATCTCCACCACGTATGGGAACAACTTCCTTGATAAACTCCGTAGCGGTGCTGATACCGCAACCCTCATAAGTGGCCTTTCCCAAGGGGATACAGCATTTGCAAAACAACTGCAAGCCTATGATGCAGATGCAAGCCAGGCAATCGAGAACTCAGTCTTGTCAAACACACAGACAGGTACGCTTGCCGGTATGCAGGGACAGCAAAACGCTCTTGGGATGATGCAACAGTCCATACAGGCTGAGCAAGCACAGGGAGCCGCTGTAGCCTCACAGAATGTCAGTGGTATACGTAGTGACGCAGGGACGGGGGATAACGCACAGCAGATGCAGGAGCAGGTCAACAGGCTTGCAGAAGAATCCCTCCAGAACCAGATTGCAATGCAGAACAAGTCCACCACGCTCCAGATGCAGAGCAACCAGATGACAGCTTCCCAGTCAGCGGAGAAACTCAGGAGACAGGCAGACATTTCTGCTCAGCAAGCCGCAGAGGAAGCCCTGAAGAGCTATGCAAACTATGAGGCAGAGCAGGACGATATGGCAGCTTCCATGCAATCCCACAAGAAGGACTATGAGTATTTCGAAGAGAATGCAGGGAATGAGGACAGCAGGATCGATGAGTCGTTTGTCCAGTTTGACGATGATGATGTGTAAGGAGCAGATGAATGGCATATACCGGTATCAATAAGGCACAGTTTGAGGCACAGAAATTCAACATCGAGGCAGACGCAAGGCGTAACACTGTTTCCACGATAGCAAACACCACCCTCTCTGTAGGGCAGACCCTTGTACAGAACTCAATGCAGGACAAGCTTGAGGAGCTGAATAACGAGGCAGAGGTTTACCTTTCCGAAAAGGAAGCGGCGATTTATGCCGATACAGACCCTGAAGAATGGGAAGAGCGTATCAATACCCTGTATGCCGAGTATGGGGAATCCGTCACTGCCGAGTCAAAGATGTGGCCTACTGTAAAGAAGCAATTCAAGAAGGGCTTGGAGACACGGAAGTCCAGAAAAATCAGTGCGTGGAATGGACAGAAGAAACAGGACGAGGTTGCGGCAACACAGACACACAACACCAACAAGCTCAAGGGCATTCCCCAATCACCGGACATTGTAAAATATCTCCAGAGTGGCGGCATCATTTACGAGAAAGGCTATACAGGAAAGCAAGTGGAAGAAGAGCCTACCCTTTCCGATGGCTTTGTCAGTGCCGGAGACTCAAGGATTGGAGGTGGTGAGACTGAAGATGAAGGCGAAAGCATGGTCTTCTCCAGAGAGATACAGGAAGCATACAACAATGGGGCAAGCAGGTTTGACCTGTCTGTCATGGCAATCGAATATTATGCCAAGAAGCTCCACCCTTTTAATGAGAAGCTGCAGCAGGACACAATCAACAAATACACCAATGAACTCAGGGAAACCATGCCGAACAATGACCTTGTTACGGTATTCAATGCAACATTCTCCGACAAGAACGTGAATAATTGGGACTTCTCCACTTTCATGAAGGAATACAAGGCAGGTCTTGAGAATGAAACCTATGGGGGGGAACCGCTTTCCGAGACCAAGAAAAATGAGCTTGTTTCCCAGGCAGGGAAGATGTGGGATTCACTGGTTGCCCAGAAGACAAAGGAAGCCACTGACTTCTACACCAATAACATCAAAAACCCAATGCAGGAACTCAAGACTGCACAGGCGACCAATTCAAACAACCTTTATTTCACCGAGGACGTCAATTCCGTCTACGACAAGGCACTGAAGGATAATCCTGTCCATGCCAAATTCCTCATGGCACAGAAGGAAGCCGATCTGACCATTGCACGTAACAACGAGCGTATCCAGATGCAGAGGGACTTCAAGAGACTCTATGCGCTTGGAGGGGAACGCAGTGAGGAGCAGAACCAGAAGCTTGTCGATATCAGTGCCAACTTCTCACAGGAAGAGCTTCTGACACTCAAGAAGCAGTCATTGTCTGAAGCAAACGTGATCCAAGAAATGAAGGATTTTGAGAAGTCCGGAAACAGCTTCCAGACTACATACTATATTTTTGACAATGCCCTCGCAAAGGTGAGTACTGGTGGATACAAGACCAAGAAGGAAATGGACGCTGCAATAAACAGTCTTGATTTGTCTTATGAGCAGAAACAAGCCTTGATTGCAGAGGGAGACAGGTATTTTGCAAGCCAGAATGAACACATGTCCGAGAGTATTGCAGAGGCAAACAACGAGCTTGGGGCAATGGCCTACAGGGGAAGCCTGAGTCAGTCCGGTATTGAGAGAGTTGCAGAGAAGTATGGACTTTCCTTGGAAGAGAACCCTGAATTCTTCACCTCATGGAAGAACCAGGCAGAAGTCCATGCAAAGGATAACGCACTCAAGATGTTCAACTCACTGAACTACGATGATTCAATGACGAGCGAACAGGCCAAGTCCATCCTTGATACCTATGGGATCACCAAGGAAGACCCCCTGTACAAGCAGATGATGGATACAGCCGAGGCGAACTACCAGAAACACCTAAGCCTAGATGGAGAGGAGGCTCAGGGATTCTCCGGTGAAGAACATTCAAATGAGAAGGCTTACAAATCTGTTAGAACGATGATTGGCGAGTTTAGCAATGGGAATATTGACAAAAGTGACATGATTTCCCATTTAAGAGAGCAAAAATCGAATTTAACCGAGACTGACTACAAGGAATTGTACAACGAGATAAACAACGAACACCTCATCAAGAAGGCACAATCCGATGCAACATTTGAGGACAAGGTGTTCAGGCCCTATCTCTCAGAGCAGGACACTATCATGCCTGGTATGACCGACCAGAGAATGAGGGAAGTCGGTCTCGACCCACTCGATTTTGCTGATGATGCAACATACCTTCAGATGAAGGACGCAGAGGTTATCAACCAGCACATTGCCTATGTTGACCAGTATACGGACAACCAGATGTATCTTGAGCTTGTAGAGCGTGGACTCAGTGATGAGTCAATCAAGGAACTTGGATTCTCTATCCCCGACACCTCATTCCAGAACACCCTCCAGTGGGCCAAGGAACACGAAGAGGAAAACCCAATAGGCAGGAAGGAGTATGCTCAACAGCTTATTGACGAGGCAAAAGGGAAAATGATTTCCGGCAACCTCCCCTCCGGCAGGAGTTATGGGGGAAGCAGTACCGCCTCCTCTCTGGATGAAACCATCAAGAAATCTGCTGACAGGATACACGACAATCTCCTTGAGGCAAGCAAGATTGGGGCACGGTACGATGATCCAGACGCAGTAAGTAATCTCAACCTTATGAAATTCTCACTCGATGACAAGGAGTATGATGCTCTTGCTTATGAGAAATTGGTGAATGGGGAGATAACAGAAAAGACATACCTTGCCGCAATCAACGAGGACGTTTCGGTCTACAAGTCACCGGAATACAAGCAGGTTCAGGAAGCTATGAAGATCTTCTCCAAGTACACAGAGGAGAAGGCAGGTTTTGGTTATGACAAGGATGGGAAGAAAGTACCGGCTAGCAGTCTTCTCACAGACAAGGTCGTGCAGAATTTCAAGGCGGCATTCCTTGATGAGTACCAGTATGCCCTAAACAATGCAAACGGAGCATTCGTTGACCCAAATGTTGTGGCAGAGCGTGTGTACAATGAGCTACTCGATGCAGAATACACCAAGTATGCAGACAAGACTATGGAGATTCTCCAGAACGATTCTACAGTCATGTACACGAATGTATTCGGGAGGGAGACAGCAAGCAAGGCCGCTTATACGGACTTTGCAAGTGGTCAGTTGAACCGGTATGACCCCAAGGTAATCACAAACCTCTTGAGTGATCCAAGCAATCCCGATGCAGGTTTTGGCTCCGAAAGCAGCAAGTTTGGAATGTGGCTTACCAAGAAGAGGAATGGAAGCTCAGACGAGGAAATAGGCAACGAGATTGCATATGATGTGGCTAGGGCTATGGGCTTTGAACCACCTCCCTTGGATGATGAGGATTTTGAGAAGAACTTTGAAATCTTCCTCAATGAACTACCTACGATGGCAAGGGCACAGTGGGAACAAGCTTCCCTGGTCTCCAAGTGGACGCTCGATGTGTACAACCTTGCGAAGAGTGAGATCGACCCTGAGATAATCAAGCAACTTGACCCTGAAGGGACTATCACCCCATTTGTCATGAACAATCAGATGGGTGTTGAGATAGGTGGAGAAAGGTTCTTCTACAATGACGGAAAAAAGAAAGGGAACCGTGGATTTGTCTATGCGCACGAGAACAGCACCAAGACACTTTCCTCTGAGGCTTCAGTGCATGAGAAGAGCAAGGCAAGCCTTGAGGAAGGAATCAAGGATACCTTTGTCATGGATCAATATGGAATCGGTGATAAGTACGCAAGAGACTACCTCTTCAGTGGTGATGATGTAGATGTGGACAAGGTCGAGAACTACCTTGATGGTCTCATTACAAGAAAAGCAAGCCTTCTTGGGAAGAAGGGAGAAGCCTACGTCTCATCGTTGAATGCAAAGGCTGAGGATATCGAATCCCTCACAGGAAATGCAGGTAAATACTACTCAGGCATTGAATACAAGGTGGACAGGGACGCCCTGAACAAGGCCAAGGAGGATGGGACGATACAGACAACGCCACTAAGCAACTTCATCACCTATACACTTGTACCAGCGATTCACTGATAACCGGAGGAAACGATGTTCAATTTTACTATTCAGTATGATGAGAAGAAATGGCTTGAGATGGAAGAGCAGATACATAACGTGTACAGCAACCATCCAGACCCCAGAAGCGCAGAGGCGGCCTATTCTGTTTCCAACATCATATCTGACGCATTCCCCAATATCAACAAGAAAGAGGCAATGCGCAACTCGCAGAAGATCATCAAGAATTTCACCGGTTATGAGCTGGATACGCAGAACTTCATGACCGAGTTCGTCAATACCATGAAGGCACAGAAGAGTGACCTTGATGTATCCATGACGTTCAGCAAGGCCATGCTTGAGGCACAGCGCAGTGGTGTTGATTCAGAGGCATACAAGCAGAAAATCCATGAGGCAATTGAGGAAATGAATTCCCAGAAGCTTCCCTACCGCAATGACTTCAAGGACATGAGCCTGTTCACAGACCTGCTTGTTGAGTCAGGCAGGATTGTCCCTTCCATGATACCCACGATGGGCATGTACATTGCAGGTGGTGCGCTCTCTACCGTCACCGGTGGAGCAAGCCTCCTTGCGGCAAAGACAGGTAGCTCAATCTACTCAGGCATGATGGAAGCCGGTTCGGTTGCCAAGGACTTGTTTCAGGTCAAGGACGAGGAAGGAAACAGACTCAGCGATGAATACATTCTCTCTGCATGGTCTCTGACTATGGCAGGGGTCGGGGCATTGAATCTGGTCACTGATGGTTTCGAGAAGGTCACAGGGGGAATTGCCAACAAGCTAGCCGGTAAAATATTCAGCAAACAGGCCACAAAGGAATTGGTGAAAAGCGGTGCTGTCAAGAAATGGGGACAGCGTATTGCAACAGATTACCTTGGGAAGGGCATTGCAGGGGAAGCGGCAGAGGAAGCGATTGAAGAGCTTATCGGCATGGCCTCCTCCAATTACATCATGAAGCACAGCAATGAGACAGAGGGCACACTGTTCGAGGGACACAGCAAGCAAGACATCATTAAGGCTATGGCCCAGACCGCAGTATCCACCGCAAAGGGAATGATCCTTACCGGCCTACCCTCCGCTACTGTTTCCACGATTCAGGAATACAATGCAAGCGATACAGCACTCAAGCGCAATGCAAACCGGTTCTCAGAGTTCAACGAGAATTCCGCTGCTGTCTCCATCGATACGATTAAAGTTCCAAGTGGAGTCAAGGAGACGGACGTAAAGAAGGCCAGTGAACCTATCAAGGTTATCCAGATAGGAGACCTGTTCAAACCACTGGACGAGGCCCATGCAGGGCTGGTAGCCGGTCTCAAGAAAAAGGGAGCAAAGGCACTCAATGTAGAGGTCGCTGAAACCTCCTCCGAGTTCACCAAGGAGTCAGTCCAGTCTGCAAGGTCGTTTGCAAGGGCAAATAATGCAGTAGAGAAAAATGGTGTGGTTGTATTCGGGGATACAGAGACCATGCAAAAGAAGGCAAGGGACTATGCACTCAACCAGAAGTCTGTTGTCGGCTATCATGAGAACGAGAATGAAATCATCATTGACAGGGAAGAGGACGGGATAACCCATTCCCTCATTCTCCGCACCGAAGAGGGTGTCAAGGAAGCAGTCCAGAGTGAGCCTGTACCCTCCACTCCTGAGCCTACAGAGGCAGTTCTTGACGAGAATGAGGAAACTACACAGGAAGCCGAGCCAGAGCCTACAGAGAGCGAATTGTATGAAGAGGAAGCCCTGCTTAACGAGGAGGAAATGAGCCTTGACAAGCAGGAGACAGTAGAGCCTGAGCAGGTCGTAAAGAAACAGTACACCCATTACAACAGGACGCTCCAGAGGAAAGGTGCCAAACCGGAAGAGATGGACTTCCTCAACAAGACCATCCTCCCACAGATACATGACACCATCAAGCAACAGGCACCGAACATGACTGAGGAGGAGGCTTACAAGCTCTCCATTCCCTCCACGTATTTTGCCTTTGTCGCCTCCAAGGTAGCCAAGACGGACGTGAACACATTCTTCAATGAAAACTTCAATGCACAGCCATTTATTGCACTCTCGATGGAGCAGGAGTCTGACTTCCTCAACTCACAGGAGGGCATTGCAAGCGCAGAGGTGCAGATTGGGAATGCAAAGCCCCTGCTGAACGGACTCACATACAGGAAGGGGAACAAACATCAGATTGGGCTTGCAAAGGGATTCACCCCAACCACCGTTGTCCACGAAATGGGGCATGTCCTTGTCAACGTAATCAAGGATACCGAACAATTCGCACCATTCCTCAATGTATATGCAAGCCAGCTTGAGCAGGACGGTGGTTCAATCGGCACACACTTTCAGGAAGCCTTTGCTAAAGACCTTGAGCAGTACTTCATCGATGGAAAAATCAGGGACAGTAGTTTAGGGACAATCTTCAAGGAGATTGGACAGGCAATACGTGACTTCCTTGGATTGATTAGCCCACAACTCGACAGGGAAACAAGGATAGCCTTTGACAGACTCCTTGACTTCAAGTTAGAGCAAGAGAGTAAGGCAGAGCAGGAGCCTACCGTAGAGGCAACCAAAGCACCACAACTGCAGCTTGACCTGTTTGGAGAACCAAGTGAGGTGGTGGAGACACTTGCAAAGATTTCAAATCGTGGGTATTGGATTGAGGCGAGCATAAGAACGAGGCCGGTCGATAATGCGCACACCCTACTAAGGAGCGTACCAGACATAACGACATCGGCCTCTGAGCAAAACATACAAGGCACAAACCAAATCGTCAACAAGCAAGAATATGAATCAGATCAGGTCTTGGCTTCCATCAGTCGTGATGTAGACCTTGATACAACAAAAAGGTCACTGGAGAACCATTACTACGTACCTGATTCCACCCTCAAGGCATTGGAGGGAGACCCTGATGTTGATTGGGAAATCCAATTCCGCCGTATAATGCTCCAAGACCCAACCCTGTTCAAGACATTCCAGAGGGCATTGAAGACCGTTGAGGATGGGCTTAGTGGGGAACAGGAAGTAACAGCAGAAGCAGTCTTGAAAGTCCTTGAGGAAAACCAGAGCGAAGAAACCTTCACTGCAATGAAAGATGAGGTTCGCAACCCCGAACGCTTTGTGGAGAGGCTTATTTGGCAATCACGTTTTGAAGGGGCAAAAAAGGCAGACAGGAAGTTCAGCAGGAAGCTTGCAGACAGGGAATATCTCCTTGAGGTTGTAAGGACATTACTGAAGAATATTGACATGGGGTCAATCCATAACGACCTTCCCACAGAATTTTATTCCCTTGATGTAGCTGTTGCTGAAGGCAAGGATACGGAATACCGGTACAAAGAGGCACGAAAGGCAATCCGTAATGACCTCAGACGCTACCGTAGGGACTTTTACAAGCACAAGGGTATGTTACCTCAACTCTCCTACGAAAAGACCGTGGAGGGGACATACCTTGATGAAGGCATTGAGGTGGAGGCGTTCGGCAACGAAGAACTTCGCAAACTCCTTGAGGCAAAGGACACCGACCCTGTTGTAAAGGAAATGATCCGCAAGAACCTTGCTACCGGTGACGTGGTGGAAACCCTCGTAAATACAACCAGGGAGCAGATATCCCAGCTTGAGGCAGACCTTATGGGAACTGAAGCTGAACTGCAGGAAACCTCTGATGCTCTTGTGAACAAAACAGGCGAGCTTGAGGCTGTTGAGAAGAACGTGGGTAAGCTTGAGGACAAGTATCACAACCTCCAGAAAACCAACAAGAAGAATTACGAACATGGACGCATGACCGAGAGGAAATTGAAGACCAGGGAAAAGTACATAAATGCCATGAAGCTCAAGCAAATCATCGAGAGGACAAACAAGACCATCAAGAATATTGCCTCCAGCAAAAGCAATTCCAATGATTCAGAAATCATGGACAGGCTGAACAAGACTGTTGAGATTCTCTACGCTTCCACTGGTGAGGAGTTATCTGCTGAATTTGAGGCACGGAAGATTGGAATAAGGGATATTCCCTACCAGCTCCAGCCCTTCTTTGAGTTCATTGACGATAGAGTGTATGCACAGAACCCTGCAAAGGGAATGGATATCCGCACTCTTGTTGCTCTCAGGAATGCTGTTGCAGACGTAAGAAGTGAAGCAAAGTACGAGAGAACAATGAGGAATGAAGCTCTCAAGCGTGATACCTTCAAGCTTGCCAATGACTACCTTGCAACAAACAACAACAAGAGCTTCAAGAATATCGATGATTTCAGGGAATTCATGGCACAAGAGAAGCTGAAGGGCAAGGCAGACAAGGAAGGCAACAAGGCATTGAGCTTCTTTGAGCGCAACTTCATTACGATGAATCGTCTCATGGACAAGCTAGACCCTGCACAGAAGACCCTCAAGCCATACATCTTTGGTGGCTATGACGGTAATGGCGTATTCCATAGAGGAATCGAGGGTGTCTTGGATGATGAGAAGCGTGGGGAATATAATCGATACCAAGCAGCCAAGCAGGTAATGAAGGATCTGAAAATTGATCAGGACAGCCTCCTGATGAAGCACGTCTCCATTGATGTTGATACGGAAACAAACAAGAGAGGGAAAGAGAAAGCTGTAAAGAGGGACTTCACCCTTGAAGAGGCAATCGGTATCTACATCTACTCCAAGCAACCGGACGCAATGGAAAAGCTCACCTCCCCCGATGGGAACAAGCTTGTCATAGAGCGTGACAAGGATGGAAATATCATCAGGAATGACGTGGAGACTGTTATAAACAGCCTTACTGACGAGCATAAAAAGTTTGGTGACTGGCTGATGAATGACATGGGAGGCAGGTACAACGAGGTAGCTAACGTCTATTACAAGATAAACAACAAGTCCCTTGAGAAGATTGCCAATTACTTCCCACTCATACGCACCGGTGAGCACATTGCCTTCAGCGACCTCATGGAAGACCAGTACCTGAACATGCAGGAAAATCCAGAGGACAGCATGACTCGCAAGAGAACCGGAGGGGACTATCCTCTCCAGCTCAATGCGCTTTCGATCTGGAACAAGATGGTATCCAGACAGGAACATTACATAGCAGGTGCAGAGTTCTTCCACCAGACCAATTGGCTGATGCACAAGAATGGTGGGGACATGTACAACCTCATTGCCATGAATGCAGGGAAGGACTACGCTACCGCACTGCAGGACTTCCTGAATCGGGTGGCAAACAAGCGATACATCTATGATGATGCAGACACCATGATTAACAGGATCAGGGCAAATATGGTCGTAGCAAGGCTAGGATTCAACATTCTCACGATGGCGAAGCAGATACCTGCTCTTGGATTGATTGCTATGGAATTCGGGCCTAAGCGACTGTTTGAGGCAATTACCCACATGACCACCGACTACAAGGGTACGAGTGGGTATGTCTACGATAAAGCACCTCAGATGCGTGGACACAGTGTATCAATCGACTTCTCCTCCTTTGCACAGCTTGAGGCAAAGACACCAATGGGCAGGAAGGTGAAGAAGCTTGGGGAAGCAGGAATGACCCCTATCCAGTTCATCGATGGATTCATCAAGAACACCCTTTGGTACGGGGCATACCAGAACAACCTTGAGACCATGACTGAAGAGCAAGCGGCAATGGAAGCCACCAGATGGATTAACGAAACGCAGCCAGGGGGGACTACGAAGGATACCGCTGCTATCTATGATACGAACAGTAC
>NZ_JAEKNT010000025.1 GCF_016406725.1 Sphaerochaeta sp. S2
ATGAAGGATGTGAAACCGGATATTCTGATTACCGATATCAGGATGCCGTTTGTTGATGGTCTGAGCCTTTCCAGAATTATCAAGAAGATTCTTCCCTGGATTAAAATAATCATAATTTCAGGTCATGATGAGTTTCAATACGCACAAGAAGCTATATCAATCGGTGTCGACGAATATATACTTAAACCTATTACTGCCTCCGATATGCTCTCTACACTCAACAAACTGGTTGATAGGATTGAACAAGAGAAGCGACATCTCTCAAGTATAGAAAATCTGAAACTACAGGCCCAGTCCAATTCGGACCTGATCAAGGAACGCTGGCTGTGTGACTTGGTAACCGGAATTGTCAAGACCGAGGATGCGCTTGAGAAAGCTGGTGATATGGGCATAGATCTTATCGCACATGGGTACCTTGTAGCGATCATCAAGCTTTCCACCTCAAGCGAGAACTATTCTGAATTGATCACCGCCAAGATCCATATAAACAGTCTTATTGACAATCAGGAAGAGGTGTTATGTTTTTCTCAAAGCAGGGATTCATTCATCCTGCTGTTGAAGCAGCTTGTATCCGAATCACTCGAAGAGACTGCTTACACCTTAGGACAGGCGATAAAATATGAGGTTGAACGAAACACGGACTGTATGGTAGCCATTGGGATAGGCTCATTAGTGGAGAGAATCGGAAGCCTCTCTCAATCATTCGCCGAAGCTGAACAAGCTGTGAATTTTTCTGTGAAGACCGGTCAGAAACTGATCATCGGAACACATGACCTGAATGCCTTCTCCGAAATTGATTTCTTGAAACTGGACGGGAGTCCCATATCGGAGCGGCTGAAATATGTGAAGAAATCTGGTGTTGATGAGATCATTGCCCAGTATATTACCATGATCGGAGACCACCCGTTCGAAACTACGCTCATAGGGTATTACCTTCTCTATGATCTGATGGTTGCTATATCAAAGATCATTGATGAATTGGGCGGTGTTTCCCAGGATGTTATTCCATGGTTGTCACAGAAAACGCAACTTTCAGAGATTGCGAGTTCAAAAGAGACGTTCTGCGAAGGGGTGAAATTGATCCTCGATACGTTCATCGATTTCAGGGAGTCCAAATCTGCAGGAAAGTATTATGAAATGATCCAGAAGGCAAAGCAGCATATTATCCTTCATTTTGCCGACCAGGATATTTCCCTGCATTCAGTGGCATCAATCGTAAACGTGAGTCCAAACCATTTCAGTACCATCTTTTCCCAGGAGACCGGGGAGACCTTCATTGAATATCTTACTCGGGTCCGTATCAATAAATCGAAAGACCTGCTGCTGACGACAGCGCTCAGAAGCGCAGACATCGCATATGAGGTAGGATTTGGAGATCCCCATTATTTCAGTTTCATTTTCAAGAAACATACAGGTATCTCCCCCCGGGAATTCAGATCCGGAGGGAAATGCCAGAATTGAAGAAGTAGTCCCTCTGTAGCCTTTACGGCTCCCTTGGGTCTTCACTCTTTTCTTTCCCTGACAGTCGTAGCCAAGGCGGAAGAGCTATACTGAATTTCCTCCTGTCACGGAGCGACATGATTACGCTTTGCAGCACAATGAAGAAATACAAGAGGAGTCCGCTTACCATAGCTTGCCAGTTAGATTGAACGCCTGCTGCTCGGATCAGCTCATTAATGATCAAAAGGGTCAATGTCCCTATTGGAGCCCCAAGCAGGTTCCCTACCCCACCATTAAGCAATGTACCGCCTATGATAGCCGATGCTATTGCTTTCATTTCTGCTCCTGCAGCATTTCCGACATTGCCTGCTCCTGTGGTCATGATGTAGACAAAACCTGCAATACCGGCAGTCAATCCACTAATCACATACGTGATGAAGATCGTTCTCTTAACATTGATACCGAGCATCATTGCACTATGGGTATTTCCACCAACGGCGTATACATTCCGCCCAAAACGCGACCATTTCATAAGGGATGCAAGGATGACGAGAAGGACAATAAAGATCAGCGTACCTGGCTTTATTTCACACGGAATAAATACCCCCAGTCTGTTTCTTGTACCTAGCCATGCAATCACGATATCAAAATCCCTCAAACTCACAAATGCAGGCATGGTTACGTTGATCGGATCCTTATGGAGTGTAGTCAGGAGCCCTTGTGCCAAGAACAACCCAGAGAGCGTAATGATAAATGGTTGGATCTCAAGATAGGCAATAAGATATCCTTGCAGAATTCCAAATGCAATACCGATACCCAGCGCAACAAGGATGGCTCCCCCAATACTCCCCATCCTGGATTCCAGGAAGACTGCACAGGCCATTGTTACCAAACCAGTCACTGATCCGATGGAGATATCAATACCTCCTCCGATCATGACGATACATAAGCCGAGGGTCATGATAATCAGTGGTGCATTTAGGTTAAATAGGTCGAAAAATGTCTGAAATTGCAGAAAACTATTGGGGAAAGTGATGATTGCAAACAGGTACATCAGTACAAAGATGACCGCAGCTATAAGAAACAGAATATTTGAATTTGATAGTCTTGCTTTTGGTTTGATTACGTTCACAGATGCCATCCTATTCCCCCTGCTTCCTGGCTATATTTGTGGTGGAGATTGGTCCCTTTTGCTGGCTTGAAGAAAGTCTCCAGGAGCGGAACCTATCCAGATTCTTGCTCATGAAAGCCCTGACCACCGGAGAGGCAACCACCATAAGAATAATAATGAAAACAGCCTTGAATACCTTGATCATCGCTGGATCTATCTCCAACCTGAGTAGGGTCCTGTTCAGCATCTCTATCGTATAGGCACCAATAATGGAACCGGTAATGCTGAACTTTCCACCGCCCAAAGAGTTTCCACCGATAGCCACGGCAAGTATTGCATCCATCATGATCAGTTTGAGCAAGTTGACGCTGTCGTGACGGCCTGCCTTGTTCACGGCAATAAAGCCGGCCACCGCAGTACATATTCCCATGATCAAGAAGGTCAGGAATATGATTTTCTTTGGATTGATACCGTTCAGACGCGCCGCGTTCGGGTTTATTCCAACAGTCTCTACATAGAGTCTGAGATTTGTGGTCTTGAATACCACTGCCACGATAGCGATAAAAACAGCAGTAAGGATTATTGCTGTCTGCACTGGTACACCCGGTATCACCGTACCAATTTTATTCGATATATCGTTAGCTAGGATGGGAGAGAGTTTCCCGTCGATCATGAAGGCTATGGACCGGCCACCGGTAAAGAGTATAAGGGATGCAACCATTGGTTGAACCTTGAATACCGAGACAAGGGTACCGTTGAATGCTCCAAGGACCAAGCCCATAAGACAACTCAAGAGGAAACCCACAATGATGGTAAACAACGTGACCTCACTGGCCTGTAGGACATACTGGACAAATACAGCGGAAGTAATGGTGGCACTTACCCCGATGCTGATATCCTGCCCTCGTGAGGCTCCCGTTACCAGCGTCATACCTATGGATAGAATGACCAACTCAGAGGCACCGAAGAGGATATTCGGTATATTGCCGTAGAATGCTCCGTTGACCATGCTGATGGTGAAATAATCGGCACCCTTTATCAGATTGATGACAATGAGAAGCGCCATCACCGAGAGAGGAAGAACCAGGTGAGAAATGTTCTTTTTCATGTTGCTCATTTGTTCTTTCCCCCCTGTGCTATTATTGTCTCTTATATATATTTGAAGCCGCCGATG
>NZ_JAEKNT010000026.1 GCF_016406725.1 Sphaerochaeta sp. S2
GAGTCGTAACCTCTCTCGTCCAAAGGACTTTGCATTTTCCTGCCAAATTCAACAAGTAAGGAAGCAAAGGACAGGATGGAAGCATGCACAGAAGAACTTTCCTATGCCTACCCATCAAAGAAAGTCGTAGTCAATCTCAGCCCCAGTGACATCCCCAAGAGGGGAGCCTATCTTGATCTTCCCATGCTCCTTGGTCTCCTGGTTGAATCGAAGCAGGTCAGGCCAAGGATCGAGGGCTGGCAGGAAATAGCTTGTGTTGGGGGAATCAGCACCACAGGGGCCCTTGTCGGCTTCAACGGTGTGCTGCCCATGGCAATCCAGGCACACCGCATGGGATGGAAGAAACTCATCGTACCAAAGGACTGTGCCAATGAGGCCTCCCTGGTCAAGGACCTGGACATCATCGCCTGTGGTACCATCACAGAAGTAATCCAATACCTGGAAGGCCGGTTGCATCTCTCTCCCCATAAAACAGACCAGGACCCCATCTTTCAGGAAAAAGCCAGCAATGACGGTGATTTCATCGACGTCGTCGGACATGACGACATCCTTCCTTACCTTGCTGCAGCTGTTGCAGGAAACCACAACCTCCTCTTGGTAGGCATACCTGGAGCTGGTAAGACGCTAATGGCCCGGTTGCTCCCCACCATTCTCCCTCCCATCCCGATGAGGAGGATGTCATCCTGGCCCTGAACGGTAACCCACTCACCACCAGCGAGATTGTGGACATGGTCCCTGATCTGAGCCTCTCTGTCATGGAGTGCCTTACAGAAATGGAACTCTCCGGCAGGATTATATTTCGCCCTGATGGCAGGTGGCACCTGATAGGAGGCCTTTGATCATATGCCAAGGAGGAAGAGGAACGACACACCAGGGACCATCCATCACGTCATCCAACGAGGCAACAACAGGAACTACATCTATGAGAACACCCGCGACAAGAAGGAGTTTCTCAGTCTCCTCTCCACCGCCCTGACCACCCACGATGCACTCCTGCTCCAGTACGCCCTCATGGACAACCACTACCACCTCCTCATCAAGGTCGGTAGTGAACCCTTGTCCTCCATAATCTGGTTTCTCAACCGTACTTACAGTCTCTACTACAACAGCCGGTACAACCGAACCGGCACCATCTATGGAGACCGCTACAAGAGCTACCTTGTAACGGAAACCCATAAACTCTTCAGCATCATCCGCTACATAGTCCAGAACCCTGTCAAAGCCGGCCTGGCTGCCACCCCCTCTGCATACCGATGGAGCGGTCATACAGAAGTGTGCACTGGAAATACCTATATAATCGCCAGAACAACCTTGCTCTCCCTCTTCTCCCCAGACCCCTCCCTTGCACTGCAGCGTTATATCCAGTGCACCGAACATGAAAAATGGACCCCACAGGTTGGCTTTGCCACCATCATCGACAAGCGGGAGGAGACCAGGGAACGACTCTCCTGTCTTCTTGACCGGATACTCGCAAAGCGGAACCTTGAGGATCTTCGTGCCATGGTTGTCTCAGGGGCAAAGTCCCCGCTCTCCAGGGAACTCAGGAACCAATTTGTCCATGTTGCAGTTACTGACGGCCATGCCCTCAGGGACATCGCCAGCTTTCTTCATGTCAGCCATGAAACCGTGAGGCGGATCAGCAAGCAAGATCGCTTGCAAAAGCATACACCATAGATTACCTGCCTTTCCTTTACTCCACGATGCTGAGCTGGTAGAATCATCCTTGATGATTAGAGGGGGAGGGTCGTTTCACTGGAATGAAGAAGAACCGCAAGGCACTACCAATAAAGAAACGTCTCTTTCTCACCATGCTGGCTATATCAGTCATCCCGGTATTGATCATCACCACCTTTGCATCATTCAACACCTACAATAGAATCTACCAAGATACCATCCGGGTTAACACAGAAGGCATGAACTGGACCCAGGAACAACTCAGTAACTTTTCCACGGAACTCAAAGACCTCTACTACTCCATGGAGTTCGACCAAGGATTCAAGGATGCAGTCCTTGAAGAGTATGCAGGAAGGGGAACCTACCAGAACAGTTCCCAGATTCGTGACATGCTCTTGACCAAGCTCAACCTTACCCGTTCTCTCTCTTACATCAAGATAGTCTTCAACACACAGAACCAGGAAATCTATGCAGACCGTGCCCGCGTGACGATCGGCTCCCCTGAACAGCCAATCCTCATACGTCCTGAAAAACTACAGACCAACCTCTTCTTCACCCCCAGTGAAGACGGAATACTGGCTGTGCACAACATCCATCGATTTCCCGACAGGGAGCTACTCGCTCAGCAATCGGCAGCCGTACGAGACAAAGTCTTCCTCCAGATCCTCTCCACCCTGCAGATTTATGAGAATGAACAACTCTACATCATCAATGATGAAGCAGCACTCTTGATGGCAGTACCAGAGGTAGAAGCCTCCCTCGAGAACCTGATCGCCCTCGAGGACTTCAAGATTGTCAACGATGTCTTTTACACTGAGAAGGATGGGAACATCATCTTCTCCACCTTCGACCAACAGGAACCATTAAGCATTATCAAGGTTGTTCCTAAGAGTGAAGTTATCACTTCGATCCTCCCCACCGTCTATACCGGTCTTATCCTCGGTCTGGTCAGCCTATTGGTCTCAGTAGCCATCTCCGCCATTCTCTCCTCTGTTATCAGCAAGCCCGTCGTCGGCCTTGCCAGGAGAGTCAAGAACATCGAGCTCGAGTCCTTGATACTGGAAGAGGATGAAGAGTCAGCCGATGAGGTAAAGGTACTCGAACATCATATTGCTGCCTTCATAGAACGGATCCGTCAGTTGATCCGTAACGAGTACGACATTACCCTCCAGAGCAAGACAGCACAGATTAACGCCCTGCAAGCCCAAATTAACCCCCACTTCCTCCACAACACGCTCCAGCTTATAGGAAGCATCTCCCTCTCCCAAGGTGGTGATGAAGTCTACAGGATATCAGAATCCTTAAGCTCCCTTATGCGGTACTCCATGGACTTCAAAGAACCCTTTGTTTCCCTCGATGAGGAACTCAAGCATTTGGACAACTACCTCTTCATCCAAAAAGAACGCTTCAATGACCGAATGAGTGTTTCCTTCAGTATTTCCCCAGAAGTACGTAGTGCCTTGATCCCAAAACTCCTGCTCCAGCCGATCGTTGAGAACTCCTTCATGCATGGTTTCGAAACCAAGAGCGGTAGTTGGAAGCTCTCCATCATCGCCTTCAGTGATGAAGAGAAACTCCACATCATCGTGAAGGACAACGGATCTGGTATGGAACCACTAGAAGTAGAGCGTATAAACCGGGAGCTGAAAGCCCTACGTACAGGTGCCTTGATCAGCTCAATTGCCACCTCAGAGCATATAGGTCTAATGAATGTCAATGAACGGATTCGTCTGACCTCCAGCATTGATGACGGAGTCACCGTCAGGAGTGTAAAAGGAGAGGGAACCACAATCGAACTGGTCTGTGAGATACGTAGGAGGAAGCAGTGAGAGGATTGAGCGTGGTCGTCATTGATGACGAAGCCTGGACTCGGGACACCATCAAACGAATTGGCAAATGGAAGGAGTTCGGCTTTCGCATAGTAGGGGAAGCATCAGACGGGCACTCCGGACTGGAGTGCATCAAGGAGCTCTCTCCGGACCTCATTATCACAGACATGAAGATGCCAGGTCTTGATGGTGCTCGTATGCTTCGGGTCCTTGATGAACAGAAGAGCAAGGCCAAGGTGCTTATCATCAGCGGGTACACCGACTTTACCTACACCAAGCAGGCCGTAGCCAGTAGAGCGATCGACTATCTCCTCAAGCCGATCAATGCTGATGAGTTCAATACAGCCCTTAAACGATGTTCCCTGGAGCTGAGAACAGAACAACGTACAAGAGGACCCCAGAGGGAGACCACCATCATGCAGGTGGTGGACAGGAATTGGTTCGAACAGTACAAGAGTGTTCGCGACTCTGTCGGCTACTCCTTGGAGACCCTTTCATCAAAAGGAATCGAGCACGCCCTCTCCCAACTCGAACAACTCTACCTTCACTGTGAGGCATCGGTCAGGTTGGCAGTCCTCATCCGTATGAACCATGACCTCCAATCGATCATTGAGGAGTATCTGATCTCCTCAGGGTCGCAGATGGCACCCCATCTGCTCTCCTTCGCAGTTGGAGAGCAATGTACCTTCTCCGACCTGAGGAAACACTATCTGGAAGTGATCTCCCATTTGATCGAAGAGAAAGTCAGCGAGAACCAGAGTTTGCATCACTTCGATATCAGGCCAGTCAAACAGTACTTGGATGACCACTACCAGGAGAACCTCTCACTCGAGCAGATTGCAACCATGTTCTCGGTCAGCAAGGAGTACCTGAGCTCCCGGTTCAAGAAGGACCTTACTGTCACCTTCTCGGAGTATCTCTTGGGACTAAGGATGGAGAGGGCAAAGGAATTAATTACCGAGTACCATATTCCGTTGTCGAAAATACCCGAGATTGTCGGGTATATCGACATCTCCCACTTCTATAAAGTCTTCAAGAAATTCTATGGGATAACCCCGGGTGCAATGAGAGAGTCATCAGAAAGATGATTATACGTAGACAATACACGTGATTAACCATGGCAAATGTCTTTCCCCAATCCTGCGTTAGGCTGAACATACAGAACCATGAAAAAGGAGAAGACAATGAGAAAATTCACTACCGTGCTCGTGATGCTATGCATCAGCATGATGTTGCTCAGCGGCGCAGGAACAAAGGAACAAGCTTCCCCCGCAAAGAAAGTCACCCTGAACGTTATGATGAGCTTCCCTCGCTTTACCGAGGAGATGGAAGCCTATGTTGCACAGTTCGAAGCGAAGATGCTTGAAGAGAAGGGTATCGAGGTCGAGGTTGAACTCGAGATGCCAAGCTCAGACCAGTACCGGAACATCCTCCAGACCAGGCTCTCCTCGAATGATGCTCCCGACCTCTTCACCCTCCATGCCACAGCTGACCTGCCGACCTACGTCGAAGCAGGCTATGTTGCAGACCTAAGCTCACAACCACTTGCAGCAAAGCTCTATCCTGATGTAAGGACCTCTGTCTCGGTGGACGAGAAAGTGTATGCGGTTCCCTTTGAAAGCACCGTATGGGGCTACCTCTATAACAAGGACATCTTTGAAGCATGTGGGATCACTGCCCCCGATACACTTGATGAGATGAAAGAAGTTGTCCGGGTACTCAAGCAAAACGGCTACACTCCCTTCCAGTTGGCATTCCAGGAACAGTGGGTACCACAGTTGATGACTGCTCTCCTGCTTGGAGGCAAAGTCAGCGGCGAAATCCCCGACTGGGTGGACAGAATGTACGCCGACCAGGGTTCCTACCGTGAGGTTGCAGACATCTTCGAGATGATCAATCTTGTCATGAGCAATGGGACCCCCAGGGCAATGGAAACCGGCTCTGAGCAGGGCGCTGCCGACTTTGCCAATGGCAAGGCCGCCATGTACATCCAGGGCACCTGGAGTGCAGAATCAATCCTATCAGTCAATCCTGAGATCAGGATTGGTGTAGGGGCGCTCCCGGTTAACAACAACGAAGATTGTACCAGAGTCAACCTTGCCACCACCACTTCCTTGGCCGTGTACGCAGACACCCCACAGAAAGAGATGGCAATGGAGTTCGCCAACTACATCCTCGATGATAAGGACTCCTCAGCACTCTATGAGTCGTTGAAGTTCAACCCGGTTGCCTCCTGTCACGACTACGACCAGTACGACTGGGCAAAGGATGCCTCCAGGTACGTTGCCGAAGGCAGAGCCTACATGGACCTGGTCCTTCCCCAGGCCGTGACCAATGAACAGGGCAAGCTGTTGCAGAGCCTCTATGTGAAGCAAGTAACCGTTGACCAGTTTATCACGATCATGGACCAGACATTCAAAGCCGCAAACAAGGCTTTGGCCCAGTAACGCCACACTTTGATGAACGTCTGCAGCATCTGCTGCAGGCGTCATCTTCTCCTACCGAATACTACAGGAATACCGTATGGCTCATCAAAACGCTACAAAACGAAACCTGCAGCTTCTAGCCTGTACCGCACCAGCCCTGCTTGTCTTCATAACCATGAAGATCATACCCGCCGTAATGGGGTTCTGGTACAGTCTTACCAGCTGGAATGGGATTAACCCGAAGAAGCCCTTTATCGGTCTTGAGAATTTCCGGGAAATATTCACCACCGATCCCTATTTCTGGGACTCGCTTCTCTTTACCTTCCGCTACACCATCTGGATTGTCGTAGCGATGAATATACTCGCACTCCTACTCGCCTTGGGCATTGAGAGCCAGAGAAGAGGGAAGGGTGTGTTCAGAACACTCTTCTACCTTCCCAATATGATCAGCCTGGTCATCGGCAGCTTTATGTGGAACTTCATCTTCACCAAGGTGCTTTACTACATGGCAGATACATGGGGATGGTCATTCCTTGACCACTCCTGGATCGGGGACCCTACCTTCTCCTTTTACGCCATTCTCACCGTAGCGCTTTGGGGAGGTACCGGTTACATCATGATCATCTACATTGCAGCAATCCAAGGAGTCCCAGAGGTTCTCCATGAAGCGGCAATTGTTGATGGGGCTACACCGTTTCAACGGCTTCGCTCCATCACCCTTCCCATGATCGCTCACTCCTTTACCATCTGTCTCTTCATCACCCTCAACAATGCCTTCCAGGTCTTCGATGTAGTCTATACCCTCACCGGAGGTGGCCCGGGACGGGCAACCCAGGTAGTTGCCATCAACATCTATGAAGAGGCATTCAATAACAGCAACCGCTTCGGGTATGCAACAGCCAAGTCCTTGATTGTCTTTGCAATCGTCTTGGTAATCACCAGCATCCAGCTCACCGTCATGAAGCGAAGGGAGCAGGAACTATGAACCATACCTCTGATACAAGATACTCTCCCAGGAGAATCCTCATATTTGCTCTCTTGATCAGTTATGCACTGTTCTGTCTCTTTCCCTTGGTCCTTGCCCTGGTAAACTCATTCAAGACCCGTTCAGAGATCTTTACGAACATCATTGCACTGCCGGAGCATCTTGAGTTTGGAAACTATGGTAGGAGTATCAAGAGCATGCGGTACTTCAGGAGTCTCCTCAACTCCGCCTTTATCTCAACGGCTGGTCTTACCGGTATTGTCTTCTTCTCCTCTATAGCTGGTTGGGCGTTGTGTCGGTTCAAGGGAAAACTGAGTACCGCCATTTTCTCGCTCTTTGTCCTCTCTATGCTCATTCCCTTCAATGCCATCATGATCCCCCTCTATCGGATCGCCACCGTACTGCATCTCTCCAACACCCTCTGGGGCATGGGTTGGATCTATTCCGGTCTTGGAGTGGGTATGGCAGTATTCATGTACCACGGATTCGTGAAAGGAATTCCCCTCGACCTAGAGGATGCTGCACGCATCGATGGTTGCAATCTCTTGATGACATTCAAGAATGTAGTGTTCCCCCTGTTGCTCCCCATAACCGCAACCATCGGCATCATGAACCTTCTATGGATGTGGAACGACTTCCTCCTTCCCCTGATCATGCTTCAGAGTCCTTCCCGCTACACCCTGTTGCTCTCTACGAATATGCTCTTCGGCAAGTATGCAAGCGATTGGCCCGCTATCCTGAGTGCACTCATACTCTCAGCTCTGCCCATGATCATCGTGTACGTCCTGCTGCAGAAACACATCATCAAAGGTATCACCGAAGGTGCACTCAAAGGATAATGGCATGAACAAACAACTACCGTGGCTCAAAACCGATGGAAAGCGAATGGTTACCGATAGAGGAGACGCTGTCCTCCTGCAGGGGGTTGGCCTTGGGGGTTGGATGCTTCCCGAAGGATACATGTGGAAGCTGGAGAAACCCTACGACCGGCCAAGGCGCATCGAAGAGCTTGTTGAGACAGTATGTGGTGCCTCCTATGCCACTAGTTTTTGGGAACGCTATCTCGAGAGCTATATTACCGAAGATGATATTTCCTATATCGCTCGTATGGGTTTCAACTCCATACGGCTTCCTCTCAATAGCCGGACCCTCTGTACGTTTAATGAAGCCAATGATCCAGTCTTCAGCGAGCGGGTAATCAGGAAGGTTGATGAGCTGCTCCTGTGGTGTGAGAAGTATCATGTCTATTGTATTCTCGACTTGCATGGCGCCCCAGGCGGGCAGACAGGCGAGAATATCGATGATAGTGAGCATGATATCCCCTCTCTCTTCATCGAAGACCATTATAGGGAGCAATGCATCGCTCTCTGGAGAGCCTTGGCAAGCAGATACCATGACAGGTCTGTAATCGCAGGGTACGACTTGCTCAACGAACCACTGCCCCAGTGGCATGGTGCATACAATGACAGGCTCATGCCCCTCTATCGGGACATCACCAAGGCAATTCGGGAGGTTGATAAGCGACATATCATCATCCTGGAAGGACTGCACTGGGCAACTGACTGGTCTCCCTTCGAAGCGTTGAAAGGTGAGCCTATCGACACCAATTACCTCTTGGAGTTCCATAAGTATTGGAGCAATCCCGACTGGGAGAGCATTTTCTCCTATGCTGATATGGGGGAAAGACTGCAAGTCCCCATCTTCATGGGGGAGGGCGGAGAGAACAACCTTGAGTGGTACACCGCAGCCTTCTCTCTCTACACCTCCCACGAGATATCCTGGAACTTCTGGACGTATAAAAAGATGGCGTGTACCAACTCACCTGTATCCTTTCCTGCCCCAAAGGGGTGGGAGAATCAGGAAAAGACACGAAAGCAGTTTGATGAGCTTCTTCACAACATCATGGAAGGAGCATGCTTCCTGGATGAAGTATCCCATGCCATTCTCCGCACTCCTCCCCTCACGATCCCTGCGCAGTGGTACGATGCCTATAGAAGCCGATACGAGAGGATCCCTGGAGCTGAGGTGCGTAGTGGGGACCCCATCTCCATCCTCTTCCGTGATGGGCACCGTGGTGAAGTCAATTACCGTAAACTTGCTGGAGAACCACAGGACAGCAATGATGCATTGTATGTCCTTCTAAGGCCAGCTGAAGAGCTCTTTTATCATTTCATTGTCAGAGAACAAGGCTCTTACACCATACAGGTGGAAGGTGAGGGGGATGGGGAATGCGAATACACACTCACGGTCGACAAGAGACTACCCAGAGGTGTCTCCCAGGAGAATGCTTTTTCTGTGGAACTCCCTGAGGGTAGCCACTGTGTAGGTATTGGCCTTACCAAAGGATCTCTCGACTTGAAGAGCATTACGATCAAAGGGAGTGGAGTATGAGAATTCACGGAGAGAAAACGTTCTGGATACAGGGAAGGATAGAACACGAGCAGTTTGACTTGGAGAGCAGTCCTGACAGGGATGAAATTGAGAAGGAGTGTCTCACCATCTTCCCCGAGATCGAGTACCAGAGGTTCAAGGGATTTGGGTGTGCGATAACAGAGTCCGTTGGACATGTCTTGGAAACGCTCCCTGCAGATGTCTCGGCGCAGATTCTTGAAGATTGTTTTTCGTCTTCTGCTTTACACTACCAATGGGTCCGCTCCCCGATTGACAGCTGTGACTTCTCCCTTACTCCGTACAGTTCCTGTGCCAGGGAACAGGGGAGGGTGTATCTAGATCGGGATCAGTTCGATGCGCATGACCTGCACTACATCATTCCCTGGATCAAGAGAGCCTCCCAGGTCGCAGGCAAGAGGATTGAGCTCTATTTGACTCCCTGGTCACCACCGGCGTGGATGAAGAGTAATGGCG
>NZ_JAEKNT010000027.1 GCF_016406725.1 Sphaerochaeta sp. S2
GCATGCCATTGACAAATATGGTTATGATCTTGAAAGAGACGCGGAGAATAAACCAGCAGCATATAAGAATGATTATGTGTTTAAGAACGACATTGCCACAGAATGTTTACCGACTATCTATGATTTGTATGCTTTTGCATATTATCCAAATAAAGAGGATGAAATGGGTTGTAGAATCGAAAGAATAATTGAATACATACTGGATGAAAGGTTCTTATATTTACCAGAAAAAGGCTATGTCTATGATCAATCTAATAAAAGATGTTATGCCTCTGGCAATGTATATCATGCTTGTCTAAGAGAAGACCGTAAACTACTAACACTTTACTTACTTTCATTTTTTAAGGCTTCAAAAAACAGTGATCTTTTCATGTCTCAGATTGAACAGCTTAATGAGTATCGATATGAGGATGGTTTTTATGCATTTGATAAGGCGTTAATCAAAGAGAAAAAGAACTTATATCAACTCTACACTGGTGGGCATATGGGACTCGGAGAGAATAGAAGATCAAAGAAATACCTTAAAATAGAATCAACGTTTTGGATGATGGCAATACTTAAAAACTTGGAATAGACTTCACGAAGTCTATTTTTTATTGCTCAATCATAGAGACTATATCATAGACAATATTATTGCTATTATTAGAAACTACAAAATCTCTTGTAGATTATGGTATTATGTCAGATTGTGGGTTGAAAAAATGTGTAATTGAGTGGTAAGGTGATTCTAAATACAATTTGTAAATCAAATGAAACATATCGTTTATTATAAATGCATAAGGTAACATTGTATAGGAGGACAAGTCGTTTGAGGAATACAGCTGAAGAGGTTATTGAAAAAAGAAGTAATGCACGTGTTGATGGTTTTCTTACGTCTAAAGGTAGGTGTATTGTTAACGGTAAGGACGAGGAAATACTCTTAACCGGTTGGGGTCTTGGAAACTGGTTACTCAATGAAGGATACATGTGGAAATCCTTTGGAAATGAACGTTTTGATCGTCCACGACGTATTGAAGGGGTAATAGAAGAACTTACAGGAAAAGCATATAAAACACAATTCTATAAGATATTTAGAGAAAATTATTTTACAGAAAAGGACATTGAGGATTTAGCTCTGCAAGGATATAATTCTATCCGTATACCTATTCATTGGCGATTGTTGATGGAAGAAAGATTGT
>NZ_JAEKNT010000028.1 GCF_016406725.1 Sphaerochaeta sp. S2
GTCCTAAGGAAGGGAAGCAAAAATGGTTCATCCTTCAACGCTTTCATTTGCCGATCCATCGCAAGGTACATTCTATCGAAGTAATCATTCGGCAAGACAGTCTCTTGTTTAAGCAGTACTCCAGTAAGGACCTGAGAACAATACTCTACCAAATATAGGTAAAGTTCCTTCTTAGTTCCAAAGTAATAGAATACCATTGATTTGGAAATCCCTGCTGCATCCGCCACATCCTTGATCGAAGCCTTTCGATATCTGTTCTGACCGAATACTCGTAAAGCTGCATCACGCACCAATCTTTGTTTTTCCTTTGGCAATGAACAAAAATTTTCCACCTTATAACATCCCCCAATAATTTTCGACCGAATCGGTTCATGCATGAATATGGTACACCTGTCGACCGAATCGGTCAATCGAATATTTTACCAAATATTCCATATTGGAAAAGAAAACAACAACTCTTTGACCATTTGCCATAACACATAGGAAATAGTCCATTGTGTGTATGCCAAAATTACGGGTATCGATACAACCTATCTCCTTTTGTTGGGCAACTAGGAAATATGGAACACATGAAATCATCTTAACGAAGTATGCTCAGGTTTTAGAGCTTCCAACGGGTAAAGAAGGAACTGGAAACAGTGCGTATTCCGAGCCCCAAGGGAAAACGCAGATGGCCGGTCAACACCATAGATGACATCCTCTCCAATGAAAAGTATACCGGAGACTCCGTCTATGGACTGACGGTGGGATCCGAGTATCCTGCGGTGAAGAGGGTCAATATCAATCCGGAAGAAATCCAAAGGTCCGAGAATCATCACCCTCCCATTATCGACAGGGAAACCTTCGACCTTGTCTAGAAGATGAAGAAAAAAGAGATCCAACATCGAGCTTGATGAGCACGGGAACAAGGTCCACAAGACCACCCATTACAGCATGAAGCAAAGTGATAAAAAAGTTGAAGAGCTAGTTGAATTGAGGCGACTAAAAATAATTTATTACTTACCAAATGTTTACAGATTTCTCAACAATAAACCTAAAGGTGTATCGCTAGTATCTCTTTTACTGTAAACTACTTATTGTCTTTCCAGCAAAGTACAGCCGGAAGTTTTCGGGGAAGCAGTACGTCAGCGTGCCACCGCCATCCTGGTAGCCCATAATCACCCCAGTGGCAATCTTGAGCCAAGTATTGAGGACAAGGATGTTACAAGGAGGCTGAAGCAAGCAGGGGATATCCTGGGTATTAAGGTACTGGACCATTTAATCTTCAGCGAAGAGGGGTATTTATCGATGCTGGAGGGTAATCTGTTCTAAAGAAGAAATGAAAATTACCAGGTGCAAGCTCCTTTCGGTTGCCACAAAACCAAATT
>NZ_JAEKNT010000029.1 GCF_016406725.1 Sphaerochaeta sp. S2
ACTTATTTGTTGATAATAGTGATAAGGATTCAGCGCCAGTAATCTTTGAAATTAACCCAACATTCTTCAATTTAATTGGTAATATTGAATACCGAAATGAGTATGGTGCCTATAAAACAGACTTTACACAGATAAAACCAGGTGCTCTTCATAATGCTAATGGTGGTTATCTTATAATCCAAACCAGAGACTTATTGACAGCTCCATATGCTTGGAAAGGTTTAAAAAGAGCACTTATAAACAAGGAAGTCAACATTGAGAATATTGGTAAGCAAACAGGTGTAAATGGAGTTCAAACACTGAGACCACAACCAATACCTTTAGATGTTAAGGTGATTATTGTTGGTGATTTTTATACCTACAATATGTTATTCAATTATGATGAAGAGTTTAGAAAACTATTCAAAATATTGGTTGATTTTGATGATCAAGTTGAAAGAAATAGAGATTCAATCACTAAAATGGCAAGATTGATTGCAAGCTATTCAGAAAAGGATAATATTAAGTATTTTGATAAGTTTGCTGTAGCCGAAATTGTGAACTATACAACTCGACTTGCAGCAAATAAGGATAAGTTGTCTGCACATTTAAATATCATTGTTGATTTAATTTATGAAGCGGATACTTGGGCAAGTATTTATGGTGACGATATTGTCGGTAAAGAGCATGTTTTGAAGGCGTTTGAAGAACAAAAGAATCGTATGAATCGTTTTGAGCGACGACTCCTCGAATCCTTTGAAGACGGAACTTATTTACTAGACGTTGATGGTGAAAAAATTGGTGAAATTAATGGTCTGGCCGTTCTAGGTGCGGGGACACAATCTTTTGGTAAACCAAGTAAAATTACTGTTTCAACTTATAGAGGTAAAGCAGGATTAATAAATATTGAAAGAGAAGCTAATACATCAGGACCTTCACATGATAAAGGTGTCATGATACTGAACGGTTATATGGGCTGGCAATACGCCCAGGATAAACCGTTGACATTATCGGCATCAGTTGTATTTGAACAACTGTATTCTGGAGTAGATGGTGATTCTGCTTCTAGTACGGAGTTATATGCAATCTTATCAAGTCTTTCTGGTAAACCTATCGATCAGTCTTTTGCAGTGACAGGATCTGTTAACCAACGTGGAGAAATACAACCAATTGGTGGTGTTAATGAAAAAATTGAAGGCTTTTTTGAAGTATGTAAATTAAAAGGTTTAACTGGTAGACAATCGGTCATTATACCTCATCAAAATGTTAAGAACTTAATGCTAAAGAATGAAGTTGTTCAAGCAGTGGAAGATAAAAAATTCCATATTTATGCGATTAGTCATATTGACCAAGGTATTGAATTACTTATGAAAACAAAAGCTGGAATACGTCAAAAAAATGGTAAGTTCGAACGTGGCTCTATCCATTATCTAGTAGACAAAAAATTAGCCGAGTTGGCAGCGCCTATTATGAAGCGTTCTTCTGATT
>NZ_JAEKNT010000030.1 GCF_016406725.1 Sphaerochaeta sp. S2
GGGCAATATGGGAACCTGTCTTTGCAAGGATTTTCAACTCTTCATCATTGAAGTGGATTCCATGTGCATAAAAGACATCATCCCCGATAAGATTACACTCCTGCATCAGAGCAACAGGACGCATCCCGTACATCTCCTGGCAGAAATCAGCTTCGTCATAGGTCTCACAGAGATGGGTATGCAAACGCACCCCATACTTCCTTGCAAGTTCAGCGGTCTTTGTCATCAAATCCTTGGTGACACTGAAGGGACTACAGGGAGCGAGGGCTATCTTATGCATGGCATCCGGGGCACTGTCATGGTAGGTCTTGATGCACCGCTCACTGTCAGTAAGAATCTCATCCTCAGTCTGTACGACGCTGTCGGGGGGAAGTCCTCCGTCCTTCTTGCTCAAACTCATCGAGCCTCTCGTGGGACTGAAGCGCATCCCCAAGGTGTCTGCAGCCTCAAATTGAAGGCCCATCAGATCTCCCTTGAATGAGCGTGGATAGAGGTAGTGGTGGTCAGTGGTAAGGGTACAACCAGTCTTCATCAACTCAGCCATTGCAAGCATTGATGAATAGTAGACTGCTTCCTCATCCACATATTTCCACACCTCATAGAGGAATTTCAACCAATCGAAGAGCTTTGCATTCTGCACAGCAGGATGATTTCTGGTTAATGTCTGGTAGAAGTGATGGTGCGTGTTTACCAAACCAGGTATGACTACATGGTTTGAGCAGTCGATGATACGACCCTTTGCTGGAGCAGCCAATCCACCCCCAGGGGCAATCTTGGCGACCTTGTTGTTTTCAATCAATAAATCGGCGCCCCAATATTTCTTTCCATCAAATGTGGGTTGTAGACAGTAGATGTTCTTCAAGAGAAGCGAGGAACTCATGCCTGTATATCTCCTTCTTCCTGCAAGGACACGACAAATGGACGTCGTTGCTACACTTGCAATACTTTATAAGGACGGCATGCGGGTAGTTCCGCAAGGAAGGAGTGGAGAAGGAAGGGGGCAACTCCACAACCTTGGTTCTTTCTATATACCCTGCAGGCAGAGCCCCTTTTGCACCTGCCGGGCCAGTTTCTGTGCTTCACCATTATCTTATGAGATAAACAATGAAGCACCATAAGCTCCAAACAGCCACAAGGCGTCAATCCCTGTGGCTGTAGTATACCATATGTAGCGAGTACTATTCTACGTACTACTTCTCCAAGGAATAGGGAAGCATTGCATAGAATGCAGCACAGATCTCAAGGTCATCCACACGGTTGATCTCGTTCGGTGCATGAGCCTGTGACTCATCACCAGGGCCGAAACCAATAGCAGGAATCTTATGACGACCAGTGGTAGCAACCAAGTTGGTGGAGAAGGTCCACTTGTCAACTACGGGCTTCTTTCCAAAGAGAGCCTCATGGCCGGCAACACCAGCTTCTACCAGTGGGTGATCTGCGTCGATCTTCCAGGTGGGGAAGTACAGTTCTTGTGAGTACTCTTTCTTGGTCCAACCAATCTTCTCATAGTTGGGCATCTCGACAACGATTGACTCTGGATCATCACCGGTTGCCTTGCTGATGTACTCACGAACCTGGGAGATTGCAAGATCTGCATCCTCACCCCAGGTAAGACGGCGGTCGAGATAGAGCATTGCATAGTCTGCAACTGCGCACTGGCTCGGTCCCTTTACATCCATCTGGCTGACGGTGATGGTACCTTTTCCAAGGAAGTTTTCTGCATCCGGCTTAAGGTCCTTGTTCAACTGCTCGATGGCAAGAGCTGCCTTTGCAGCCTTGTAAGCAGCATTTACGCCACGCTCTGGAGCACTACCATGACAGGAAATACCCCTAAGGATTACCCTGATCTCCATTCTTCCGCGGTGACCACGATAGAGGCGGCAGGTTGTAGGCTCAGTGGAAACAACGAGGTCGGGTCTGAAGTTCTCTTCCTCGATGAGGTACTTCCAGCACATACCATCACAATCTTCTTCCATGACGGTGAAGGTGAAATAAGCGGTATATTCACCACTGTAGCCGAGCTCCTTCAGGATCCTGCCGGCAGTGATCATGGAAGCTGCACCACCCTTCTGGTCACTGGAACCGCGTCCCCAGACCTTTCCGTCCTTGATCTCACCACTGAAGGGATCGAAATCCCAGTTCTTCAGGTTTCCAACTTCAACAGTATCGATATGGGCATCGAAAGCAATTTTCTTGGGACCATTGCCGACGCGGCCGATTACCGAGCCCAATCCATCGATATACACTTCATCAAAGCCAGCTTCTTCACAAAGGGTTACGATGAGACGACATACGTCCTCTTCCTGGGAGCTATAGCTCTTGGTCTGAACCATCTTTGAGAGATTCAATGCCGTGTAGTCACGATACTCGGCAGCCTTTGCCCTAATTTGTTCTTGAATTGTCATGTTACATTACCTCTTTCGTTCTTTATTTCTTCTTCGTCGTAATCGAACCGGTTACGGAGCGATTGTATTCACTGTATCCCAAACGCGCTTAGCTACTTTTGCTGCCTCGTCATAGATCTTCTGTACATCAAGACCTGGGAACTGATGGTTTTCCATCACCAGCTTTCCATTAATGATGACACTTTCCACACAGTTGCTGCTCATACCCCATACAAAATGGGTTGCAGCATTGTCTGCTACCAGCGGGGTTGGTGCATGGTAATCACAGATGGTCAGATCAGCCTTATAACCAGCAGCAACCTTACCGTACTTCCCGTCAAAATACTTCTCAACCAGCTGGTTTCCACGACCCATGGCAGTCACAAAATCTGCGGGCCACCAGGAACCACCCTGATCCTTGTGCTTGAAGAATGCAATCTTGAGCTCTTCAAACATATTTCCACCACAGCCATCGGTTCCGATGACTAAATTATCGACTTTCTGGATCTGCTTGAAGTAACCAACATTGTTGTTCATGTTGCTGCGTCCATTGTGTGCAAGGAACGTACCATGAGCGTTGATCTTTTCCACCTCAGCCTCACTGAGCCAAAGCCCATGAACCAAGAGGGAGTTATCAGTCAAGAGTCCAAATTTTTCCAATCGGTCAACGATATCCAGGTGGTACTTATGGTGGCTATGCACCACATCGTACTTGTCCTCTGCAACATGGAGATGAAGGCCGGCACCGGTCTCTGCCATTGCCTCTCCCATAAGCTTCAATCCAGCATCAGGGATGGTGAACGGGGCATGTCCCCCAATCATTCCACGAACCAGTGAACTGCTCTTTGCGGCCATGGCAAAACGAAGGTTTTCCTCGACGCCTGCTTCCACCTCTTTCATTCCACCGTTTCTATCGGTGACTTCGTAACAGGTAGCTCCACGCACCCCAACTTCTTCCATTCCCTTGGCAATGGTGTCCAAGGATCCTGCAATATAAGAGGGGCTTGCATGGTGATCGATACAGGTGGTGGTACCACTTGCAATGGCATCGATCGAGCTGATCAGGGAGCTGTAGTAACAAGCTTCCTCATCAAGTGCACGGTCTATACGCCACCACCACTCCTTCAGAATCTGAATGAAGTCGGTCTGTGGGCCTGCAGAGGCAAGCATGCCTCTGGAGAGCCCTGAATAGTAGTGATGATGGGAACAGACATTCCCGGGAATGACCGTCTTGCCTCTTCCATCAATAACCTTGTCTGCATGTATAGTCTCTGCTGCACCCTTGCCTACCTTGTTGATGACATCATCGACGATGACGATATCCACACCTTCCTGCACCTCAAAGGGTGGCTGGGTCTGCATAATCCGGGTTTGTTTAATTACCGTTGTAGCCACATGTTCCTCCTTACGCTTCCACATATCCAAGAAGGTAGCTGTATGAGGTAAATACCTCTTCAATCAAGGCGGCAACCTCATCGGTAATGCCTTCCTCTTCTCCTACCAAGATACCGTCTGCGTCCATTTCGCACTCGTAGATTTTACCATCGAGGCGAACCAGGATATCCTCACCTTCAGCGAAGAAACCACTGTTCTCTGAATTTTCAAAATCATCCTTTCGGCTGAAGAGCGTGAACTTCTTGCGATAGGGACCGCCATCATAGGGACAGAACGTTTCACAGTTGCCGCACTCGTTGCAGTATGCATCGAGGTGAAGAATCTGGAATGGGTCTGCAAACAGTCCAAGGTTCCTTACATCAATTGCAACATTTGCACGGTTCGGACATACATCCACACACTTATTACAGAGGTAAGAGCATTCCATACAGCGGGCAGCCTCAGTTGCGGCAAATTCCTTATCACCGAACTCCTTCGAAGAAAGAATTTTGCTCTTCTTGTCAGTTACATCTGCAAAGAACTCATTCTCATCATTTTCGAGCTGCACCCTCTCTTCGTCGCTCATCTCTTCTTCTTCAAATGCATCATCATCGTCATCGTGGTCATGGTCACAATGCTCATCGTGCACATGCTCGCTCTCTTCCTCTTCAGGACCAAGCACCTTGTCGATGGCAGCTTCAACTGCCGCTCTAGCACTAGCAATACACCTTACAACGGTAGAA